>JACCVJ010000634.1 GCA_013698215.1 Tatlockia sp.
GCCGAATTTCCGCATTATTTTGACTATGTACTAGAACATACTTGCTTTTGTGCCATCGATCCGAGCGATCGCCCAGCCTATGTAAACTTAGTCAAATCTCTTTTAAAACCCCAAGGAGAGCTTATCGCTTTATTTTGGGCGCATAATCAGCCCGGTGGCCCACCTTTTGGCGTAACAACGGCAGAAATTCACCAGTATTTTGAGCCATATTTTAAAATTAGTAGCTTAACTCTCGCCAATAACTCTGTACCTCAACGACAAGAACAAGAGTATTTAGGTAGATTTATAGCTAATAGCTAAATACCTTTCCCTTGGTCTATGCGTTGACTAAGTAAAAAATGGTAATTCTAAAGTAAATAACAAGTAAAAAAGGTAATTTTAACTACATGGCTGAACTTAGCCTACAAGAGATTTCCGCGCAATTAGATAGTCAAGATTCGCGCGATCGCATGATTGCCTTGGCTTCTTTACGTCGCTTCCCTTCAGCAGATGCTGTACCCTTAATTAAAAAAGTATTAAATGACGAGATATTGCAAATTCGTTCAATGGCGGTATTTGCTTTAGGTGTTAAACAAACTGACGAATGTTACCCAATTTTAGTAAAATTGCTGGAAACTGACCCTGATTATGGCATTAGGGCAGATGCGGCGGGGGCGTTGGGATATTTAGGCGATATTAGAGCTTTTGAGCCGTTAGTAAGGGCTTTTTACGAAGATACCGAATGGTTAGTTAGGTTTAGTGCGGCGGTGTCTTTAGGCAATCTTAAAGATGTGCGCGCCCACGACTTGCTGGTACGGGCTTTAGATAGCGAAGAAGTAGTTTTACAACAAGCAGCGATCGCCGCTTTGGGTGAAATTAGAGATATAAACGCGATCGATCATATCTTGCGGTTTGTTCCTTCTACAGATTGGCTGACTCGTCAGCGATTGGCTGAAGCTTTGGGAAATTTGCCTAGCGATAAAAGTATTTCGGCTTTGAAATATTTAGAAAAAGATACCCATCCCCACGTTTCCCAAGCTGCAACAATTTCCCTAGGTCGTCTTGCTGCATAAGTAGCTAGGTACTTAGATTAAGCTACCTTAAAAGATGAGCAATAAAAGTGATGTTGATATTTGCAATTTTGACTTATGGATATTCAAGAGTTTTTTGAACTAAGCGCGGGTAAATGGTTCTCGCACCGAACCAGCCACCATTTAGCTTTCAAGCAAGCTGAAGACGGCAAATCAGACATAACCATTGAAATGATGGCTAAAGACGATCCAGAAGTCGTTAAACTTTGTCAGCAGTACGAAGTCGATCCCGCCTTAGCAACCTGCGGCGCTAGAGTAAATTGGAATGGGACGATGGAATGGGACGAAGAAAAGCATACAGGTTCTACAGTGTTAGTCACTGTACCAGATCCGGGCGATCCTAGTCGCGGCAAATTACTGCGAGAAATGGGTTACGCCGAAAAAGCACCCGTAGCAGGTAGTTATGTAATGGGTAGCGATGACGCACTCACGCTAACTACCGAGTACGAAACCATGTCGTCAGAAGAAAGGTTATGGTTCGCTAGTCCTAATTTAAGAATGCGAGTTAGTGTATTAAAGCGCTACGGCGGTTTTAGTATGGCTTCCTTTACTTCCGAAATTCGCATGGGTGGATTAAAACCAACCCCTGAAACGACAAGCGCAACGGTTACGCCATCAGGGAGTTGATAACTGATTGTTGCCCAATAATGATTAGGCGTGATTTTAAAACCTATGTAGAGACGTTGCATTGCAACGTCTTATTCTCAATTAATCCATCCTACGATTTACTGCGGTACTATCCCTGCGATCGCTTTCAATTTGCCGTAAAACTCATTAGTATCTGTAAAATACGGGCTAAATTGCTCGATTGGTTGGTTAGCAAGCTGTGGATCTTTAGCTTGACGAGTATTTTGTGTTAATAACTTGATTTTCTCAATATCTAATTTTGGCGTGGGAGCATTTTCAGGTATATTTGGGCGATTACTTTCAAGAGTTGAACGCTCTAATTTTCGCCACACATTATTAGAGAAATCACCGCAAACTAAACGCTCGAATTCGTGATTGAAGCGAAAATAAGCCTGTCCTTTACGCTGCCAAATAGTTAAAATTTGCTCTACCGAGTTTGCCTTATAACGCCCTTGATACAACGCTTCTATTACAGCTAAATAAATCCAGCGATCGGCATAATCTTTTAACCACCGCTCTATAAGTACGTTTGTACTACAGCCACCCAAATCAAAACTGTAATGAGTTAATAATTTCTTTGCTAAATCGATAGGCATTTCTAAAGTTTCTGTTAACATCGCATTTGCGGCATCAAGCAAATATCGTTCGCCTATAGCCTATCGTTAAATTACCTATATTTGGTACAACTAATACGGGAATTTTGCATCTGCGTTAACTATATACTCAGGAGCATTGTTAACTATTTCTTTTGGAGGTTGACTCAACCATTGTGATTGAAGTAAAAAATTTAAGCAAAAACTATGGCTCTACCCCAGGAATTCAAGACATTAGCTTTAATGTAGAACCAGGGGAAATTATGGGCTTTCTTGGGCCCAATGGAGCCGGAAAAACTACAACCATGCGGATACTAGCAGGATACTTGCCAGCTACCACCGGAACTGCTCGAATTGCTGGTTATGATGTCCATGAAGATTCGTTATTAGTTAGACAACGCATTGGTTACTTACCCGAAACGCCGCCTTTGTACCCAGAAATGACCGTAGAGGGGTTCTTGTACTTTGTATCTCGGATTAAAGGAGTAAGTGCAGGGAACCGCGCCTCGGCTGTTAAAAGGGCGATAGAACGCTGCAATCTTCAGCAAAAGAGCAAAGTATTAATTCGCAAGTTATCTAAAGGATTTCGGCAACGAGTAGGCATTGCTCAGGCGATAGTACACGATCCACCAGTAATCATTTTAGATGAACCGACAGTTGGATTAGATCCTCGGCAAATTATTGACGTGCGAAATTTAATCAAAAGCCTAGCGGGTAGTCATACAATTATTCTGTCTACACATATACTCCCCGAAGTCAGCATGACTTGCGATCGCGTGACAATTATCAATGGTGGTAAAGTAGTTGTTACTAATACTCCCGCAGGCTTAGAAGCAAGTTTAGCTTTTGGTGTGGGGTACGAAGTTGAAATTGAAGGCGAAGCTACTGAAGCTGTCAAGCAACTACAGTTTTTACTAGATGTGCGGCTGGTAGAAATTGCCCATCCAGAGACGAAAAAGAGCGATCGCACGGTATTAAAAGTATCCTCAGAACCGGGAACTGAACCAGGAAGCGATATCGTTCAAATATTGGTAAATATGGGCATTAGCGTCTATGAAATGCGCCGCACTCGTGCAAGTTTAGAAGATGTATTTTTAGTAACGACGCAAGAAAAGTTAGAAACACCGATTGCCAAAGAGCAAATAACCCCCACCTTAGAATCTAATCAGCCAACTGCTGAAGATGAAATAACTAGCGCCAAAGAGGAAACTTAGATGGGGATCATTTTGGGCAATATTATTGCTATTTACCGCCGAGAATTGCAGAGTTACTTTACATCGCCCTTAGCTTATGCGATCGCCACAGTTTTTTGGCTGTTATCAGGATACTTTTTTGTAGCAATTTTACTTGGAGATCAAGGCATTCTTCAGCGAGTCGCCGCCGCCGAATTGCAAACCCAGCAAACTGGGCAACCATTGCCACCAATTGATGTTGCTTACGAATTTTTGCGATCGTTTTTAAGCGTTATGAGTTCATTAGCTTTATTTATTTTGCCCATACTTTCAATGGGATTGTACGCCGAAGAACGCAAGCGCGGTACTTTAGAGTTGCTCGCCACATCGCCTATAACTAATTGGGCTGTAGCAGTAGGCAAATTGCTGGGAGTCGTAACGTTTTTTACAGTGTTGATATTGCCCTTATTTGCTTACGAAGCGATCGCCTTTAGCGCTGCAAATCCCCCAGTTCCCCCGGCTATACCCTTGTTGGGACATTTGGCACTAATACTATTAGCGGCGGCGATATTGTCGCTAGGGATGTTTGTTTCTTCTCTGACCGACAGTACAATTTTGGCGGCAATCATGACTTTTGGTTTAATTATGTTTTTGTGGATTATTGACGCAATTTCCCAAA
This sequence comes from Tatlockia sp., assembly GCA_013698215.1. Lineage (GTDB taxonomy): Bacteria > Cyanobacteriota > Cyanobacteriia > Cyanobacteriales > Chroococcidiopsidaceae > Aliterella. Next base: position 4,142 of record JACCVJ010000634.1, read on the forward strand.
GTATCGGCGGCTTTTTAGGCTCTGCTTTAGGTCATCTTTCCTTGCTCAAACATTACAACAACCTAGTACAAGGCATTTTTGATACCAGCAGCTTAGTTTTATTTGCTAGTTACATTGTTTTAGGTGTATTTCTGACTGCTCAATCTATTGATGCTTTGCGTTTTCAAAGATCCTAAACTTATGAAAAAATATCGCCAATATCTAGTTTGGGTTGGCCCAATTCTAGCGCTGATGGGTATAACGGCTGGGCTTGTATCTGATAGTTGGGGCGTAATTCCATCAGGATTACTAATTGCAGCAATTGTTAGCAGCAGCTTGTGGCTGATACTCTACTCCTCGCATCGTGGGTTAAATAAACGCGATGGGTATAGGGAAGATGATTCCCCCTGGCGTATTTCGCGCTCAACCCAATCGGGAACTAATGCTTTTGTGGCGACGCTATCGGTATTCGTAATTTTAGGATTGATAAACTTCCTTGCTGTCCGTTATCCCACGCGGGTAGATTTGACTGAAACCGGGCTATATACCCTTGCGCCTCAATCGCGCCAATTGGTAAAAAGCTTGCAACAACCTGTTAAAGTCTGGGTATTTGAGCGAGATGGCAAGCCTGAAGATCGAGCCTTATTAGAAAACTACCGCCAGCAGGGCAAAAATTTCAGCTACGAGTATGTAGATCCCCAAATTCAATTAGGACTTGCACGAAAGTTTAACGTCCAAAGTCCCGGCGAAGTTTATTTAGAAGTAGGAAACGAGCGAAAATTGTTGCCAGGAGCAAACGAGCAGCCTTTGACAGAAATTCGCTTGACAAACGCTTTGCAACAAATCACCACTAAATCTAGCGCCCAAGTTTATTTTGTGCAAGGTCATGGCGAACAACCCTTAACCGGGGAACAAAATAGTCTGTCTCAAGCTTTAAGCGTATTAGCAGAAAAAAGCTATACTACCCAAGCACTTAATTTAGCCCAAACAACTATTCCTGAAGATGCCACCGTAGTTGTATTAGTGGGCGCTAGACGGGGTTTATTGCCGTCGGAAGCTACGTCTTTAACTGATTACCTCAATCGAGGTGGTAGTTTATTTTTAGCTATCGATCCCACGATTAATCTAGGAATTGATAGTTTACTCGCAAGCTGGGGCGTAACTCTAGATAACCGTTTAGCTGTAAATCCGGCGGGTGCAGCCGTAGGGCTAGGACCTGCGGTAATTTTGGTAGATAATTACGGGCAACATCCCATTACTAAAGATTTTGGTAACGGGATATCGTTGTATCGCGGTGCTAGACCGATTGAAACAAAAATAGTTGCAGGAGTGCAAGCAACTCCTTTGTTGCTGACAAGTAGTCAAAGCTGGGCAGAGAGCGACTTAAAAGACGAAAACTTAAAATTTGACCCAAAGAGCGATCGCCCTGGCCCCTTAACTCTGGGTGTGGCTATGAGTCGTCAAGCTACAACTTCTAGTAATAGCAAGCTTTCGGAGTCGCGTTTGGTTATCATTGGCAATTCTGACTTTATTACCAATAATCAATTTTCACAGCAGTTAAATGGCGATGTATTCATCAACTCTATAAGCTGGTTAAGTAAGCAAGAAGGAGCATCACAGCTTTCTGTGCGTCCCAAAGAAGCAAAAAACCGCCGCATTAATTTGCAAGCGGCTCAGTCTAATATTTTAAGCTGGACTGCTTTAGGTTTTATCCCGTTAATTGGGCTAGTTAGTGCAGTTATCCTGTGGTGGCTGCGTAGATAATACTTTTTCACTACTCCTGACTCACCATGAAGTTACCGAAGACAACTTTGATTTTGCTGTTGTTAGCACTAGGATTAGGAGGTTTTGTTTATCTCTATGAAATTAGAGGCGCAAGCCAAAGACAAGAAGCTCAATCTCAAAGTGAAGAAATTTTTGCTTTCACTGAAGGTGATGTAAAGTCTTTTACGATCAAAAATCAGGCTGAGACGCTAAAATTTGAGCAAATTAATTCAAAATGGCAGATGAAGGAGCCTAAAGATACGCCAGCTAGTAGCGCCTCAGTTGCTTTCTTATTAAATTTGCTGGAAACAGGAAAGAGTAGTCGTACATTTTCTGTTCCTACTACACAACTAGCTGAGTATGGATTAACTCAACCATCTAGTGCGGTTTCTATTACTTTAAAAAACGCCGAAACTCATCAATTGATTTTGGGCAAACCTGACTTTAACCGCACCTATCTGTATGCTTTAGTCGATCCTCCAGCTAAATCAAAGGGCAATATTAACGTGCTGTTAGTACCTCCAGACTTTGCCAATGCCGTAAATCGGCAGCTATCAGAATGGCATTCAGATAATCCTACTAAGTAGTCCCAGCGCTGCCAGCGCTTTCAAGCTTAGTTTAAGTTTACTAGAGTAAGATTCAAACCTTATAGCAAGGGGTTTAAAGCTCAGGTACAGCAACTTTTCTAATTGTCCCAGCGTAGCATTCCATAATTACTTGAGGTGAATTGCCAACCCATCGAACGATTTGGGGAATACTTACATCAGCCTCCAGTCCCATAGTTACAAAAATATGGCGCGTCTGGTAAGGCTTGCGATATTCAATATGAACTTCGCATGACTAAAAGTCACGCGATTCTTGCTTCTACGATCTCTGCCTGAACTAATCCAGGAGTTACAAGTTCTCGACAAGCGTTTTGAGCCTCCGACGCACCGACGGCGGCTATTAACCTCAATCCCTCATTTAGTATGTTGATGGCTGCATTTTTGTCTCGCAAATTGTAACTACTACACGTTGGACAAGACCATTCACGCAGCTTTAAATCTTTGACAAGAGGGTTAATTGTTTTGCAAGAGTTACAAGTTTGAGATGATGGATAAAATGTCCCAACTTTTTGGACAACTCTATCATGCCAAGTCGCTTTATATTCCAACATGGCGACAAACTTAGCCCAACTAGCATCACTGATCGAAAGTGCTAGTTTATGATTTTTAACCATATTGGCTACTCGCAAATCTTCAATGCAGATAATACTGTTTTCTTTGATTAGGCGAGTTGAAAGTTTATGCAGAAAGTCATCTCGGAGATTAGTAATCCGTTCGTAAGTACGAGCCAGCTTGACTTTTGCTTTTACTCTGTTATTGCTGCCTTTTTGAGCGCGAGACAGTTTTCTGTTTGCTTTGCGTAATTTCCTTTTTTGAGTGCGGTAATATTTAGGATTGTCTATAACTTCGCCTGTATTTGTAACCAGGTAAGATTTTATTCCTAAGTCCAAACCAATATTTTGGACAGCTTGCGGATACTTTTCTATGTCTGTTTCGCATAAAATACTAGCAATATATTTACCCGAAGAAGTACGAGTAACCGTAACGTTTACAAGTTTTCCAGGAATCTCTTGAGACTTGTGAAACCTTATCCAACCTAACTTTGGTAACTTTAATCTATTCTGCAATACTTGGATATTGTTGTTAGTTAGGTTGGTTTTGTAAGATTGTTTGCAACCATACTTCTTTTTGAGCTTAGGGAAACCTACTCCTTTTTTACCCTTAGTTTTTTTGAGGTCAGTAAAGAAATTTTTATATGCTGTTTCTAAGTTCTTGAGGGAGTTTTGTAAAGCAAACTTATCTACTTCCTTAAGCCATTCAATCTCTTTTTTAAGTAGAGTTAGTTTCTGGCTGCAAGCATTGTAGTTTAGTGTTTTTTCTTCGGTGTTGTAAACCTCCTTTTTTAATGCCAAAAAGCGGTTATACACAAACCTAGCGCAACCGATAGTCTTATTAATTAAGACTTCTTGGTTGTGCGTAGGAAGAAGTGTAATTTTAAACGCTTTCTGCATTTTCAACACCAGTTTTTAAGTGTTTGCTGTGTATTAATTATAACATATTTCAATATATAATAAAATATAGAGCGCCTAACTCATGACTAGAAGTCGCAAAGTCTGGCGGGGGAAGCAACCCAGACCGCCGAGCTTTGCACGAGTGTGCGGCTTGCTGCCATCAACCTAAAAGCCAGGTGAAGTTTAGACCTGCAATTGAGACGCTTGGCTGCAAAAGGTCTACTGGAAAGATCAACGGGTGTTACTTCTACACTATTCCTAAGATGGCTGAACTTGATGTTGCAGTTCATCTAGGGATAGTTGGTAGACAGTTAAAAGATAGTTACCGAGACAGTTTGAATGTAGACCCAGACAGGGATAGGGATAGTTGTAGACAGTTTGAGCCTAAGAATTTAAAAGTAGATGAAACACGGGAAGACGATTGCCCTTATGTAGTAGAGAAAGGTTTATCTTCTCAACCGTCTACAACTGTCCCTAAGCCAGCAGTACC
>JACCVJ010000642.1 GCA_013698215.1 Tatlockia sp.
AAATAATACTGATTGTCAACAAGGGGTATTTATTGCCGAACGTTTGCGTCGCCAGGTTGGGGAGCAAATTTTTACTTTAGACTCCGCCCTCAGCTTGACTGTGACTATTAGTATTGGTGCGGCTTGCTTGCAAAGCTTAGATGACCGGGGAGGGATTACTTTGTTAACTCGCGCCGACAATTGCTTGTTGAACGCCAAAGCCCGTGGACGCAACTGCGTCATCGGTTGCACCGAACAATTGTGCGAAACTAAACAATTGGCGATCGCTCTGTAATGTTAGGTTGCTCTAAAAATCGTCATCATAACTTATAAATCTTTGCTACTTAAGCTATAACCGACCTCAAAAAATATGTAAGACTGGCAATAAATGCTTCGGATGCCTAAACCACCATAGGTAAGCAGATTTTTTGCCAGGGATGCGATCGCAGTATATGAAAGACACTCAACAATTGAAGCCTATAGAAAGTGCGATCGCTCTATTTGATGAGTCGCAGCACCTAATTTTATTTAATCAAAAACTTCCTACTTTATTGGGTTTATCTAAAGATTGGCTTAAACTAAAGCCAGATTTGCGCTCATTTTTTGCCGAAATCGTCAGCCTTGGCTATTGGTCTCAAGCTCAATATTTACAATTAATTGCGGCGGTGGAATCCACCCAAACTGAGCAGTCGCACTATATTAAACAAACTAATGGTTTCTGCTTAGATATCTATATTAGCCTCACTTCCGAGCAGGGATATATATTTACCTTTAACGATGTTACAGAGCATCAATTATTGCCAGCAAATCTAAACCCTCAAGTAGTAAAGCAGCAAACCTTTGTCCTAGGATTGATGGAAAGACTACAGCCTGCGAGCGAATTGCGGGAAATTGGGGAATTTGCCCTGAGTTATCTGGTGCAAGCTATGGGTGCTGCCTTTGGTGATATTAAGGTAATCACTGGAGACGGGTTTGACGCGATGGCTTATATGCTGACAAGTGAAGTAGGCGCTAAATTTATTGCCATTTACGGCAAAGTTGCGGTAGGAGAAATGGAAACATTGCTAAATACAGGCATTCCCTACGGTCAAGGTCTACTGTGGCAAGTAGTGACCACAGGAAACCCTTTATTTGTTAATGACTACAAAAATCACCCTAGTGCTGTACCCGCTTTTAGACATCCCGGCATTGGCGACTTGGGTATTTTTCCAATTCCTGCGGCTAATGGCAAGATTATCGGCGTATTAACTTTAGAGTCTCGCAATTCGCAGAAATTGCAGGATGCTCCCCAACAAAATATGCTCTTAGGTGCCTGTCGGGTCATGGGCGTAGCCATCGAACGGGCCCAAGACCAAATTCGCTTATCTCAAATTAATCAAGACCTAGAGCAGGCTTCTCAACTAAAATCAGAATTTCTTACTTCCATGTCGCACGAACTGCGAACCCCGCTCAACAGCATTTTAGGTTTTGCTGAATTGTTGCAAAGACAAGTTGCTGGGGCTTTAAACCCGCGTCAGGTTAAATACACGCAAATAATTGCTGAAAGCGGTCGGCATTTGTTGGGGTTAATTAATGATATTCTCGACCTTGCCAAAATTGAATCTGGTAAAGATGAATTAGATTTGCAACCGATTGCGATCGCCGATCTATGCGTCCAATGTGTAGAGATGGTTCAACATCGCGCTGACAAAAAACGTTTGGTACTATCTCAAGAAATTGACCAGCGTTTAGGACAAGTAAATTTTGACGAGCGCCGCGTTCGTCAAATGGTAATTAATCTGCTTTCCAATGCGGTTAAGTTCACCCCCGAAGGCGGACAAATTAAATTTGCTTGTAGGTTAGCTTATGGCAGTCAATTACAAGAGCAATATCGACCAGATCGCAGCCCTGTTAATTCCAGCACTCCTTACCTGTGCCTTGAAGTTCAAGATACAGGTATTGGCATTGCTCAAGATAAGTGGAATTTATTATTTCGACCGTTTCAACAAGTAGATGCTTCATTAACGCGAGAGCATGAAGGTACGGGATTAGGACTAGCGCTAACAAAACGGCTGGCAGAATTACACGGCGGTACAGTTTCTCTCAAATCCGTCGAACATCAAGGCAGTACCTTTGCTATTTGGCTGCCCCTAACAGAAATGCGTACTGAATTAGCAGCTAACCCTTTGACTGCGCCGCTAGTTGTCACAGAAAAGGAACTAGAAACTACTAAGCATAATAAACGAATTTGGGTAGTAGAAGATCAACCCTATAACCAGGAGTTAATTAGCGAAATTTTGGAACTAGAAGGTTATGTTGTAGACCTAATTTCTGATGGTGGCTTGATGATGGAGGCAATGCAAGCCAAGGTAGCATCCCTAAGACCAGATTTAATTTTGCTGGATATTCAGTTACCAAAAGTAGACGGATTTGAAATTGTCCGCAATCTCAAAGCTAGTCCTGATTGGAAACAAATTCCGGTAATTGCTGTTA
>JACCVJ010000671.1 GCA_013698215.1 Tatlockia sp.
TAGGAAGTGACATATAAATTAAGGATTAATTGTGGTAGGAAAAATATAAATATTTCGATTAAAAATTGCTCAGTGCTTGCAAAGCAACATTTACAGCTATTGTAAACTGCTGCGTAACAATTTGTAACTCAATTGTTGATATTGGTTGCCAAGCTTTGTCGCCACGAATTAAGCTTAGGGCGATCGCCAACACCAAACAACCAATAAATGTTAGCCCTAAAATAAACACAGCAAATATCTCTCCCGCCGATAAAGGGCGATCTGTGGGATCGAGGTAAGCAGAAGATTTTGTGAACTTAGGGCGATCTAAGTAAGACGGCGCTTGAATTACAGCTATACGCGAGTAGCCAATTAAATAATCGTAAGCTGTGCGCCGTTCGGGGTTGCTGAGAGTAGCATAAGCCTGGTTAAGCTCTTGAAACTTAATCGTAGCAATTTCTGTAGATAATTTAGTGGTATCGGGGTGGTAGTGCTTGCTTAATTCTCGGTAGGCGCGACGAATTTCGATAACTGATGCGGAAGGATGCAACCCTAGTAAAACATAGTAACTGCTATCTTTTTGTGCGGCAGTATTTTGACTCATTACAGTTATAATCGCCCTGCGTCAACAAATATATTTTACTGGCTAGTCATTGATTGGTTCAACGAGTATATTTACTAAATTTCATGAAAATATCTTTTGCCTAAACAGGCACTAACCTAAAATACACATTTTTATAATATCGCGATCGCCCAAAAATTTATCTATAGTGTAGTTCAAGAATCATTCAATGAAGTTATTGTAACGACAAAATGTAGTGGCAATAAGAACATGAAATTTGAGTGAGATGAGTCAAAAAGGCTTTTTAACATTCACAAACACGGAATCAATTTTTCAGATGTTCCGGTAGTTTTTGACGGCTTGATTGTAACAGTTGAAGATGAGCGCTTTGACTACGGAGAACAGAGGTGTGTGACTTTCAGCTTGCTTCAAGGACAAGTTGTTGCAGTGGTTCATACAGAAAGTGAAGACTACATTCGGATTATTTCTACAAGAAAGGCAACCAAAAATGAGCAAAAAACCTATTTCGAGCAAATCTGAAACAGACTGGCAACGGCTTGATACTATGACGGATGAAGATATCGATCTATCCGACTGCCCAGAAGTTACACCAGAAAAGTTTGCTAAAGCAGTGGTGCGAAGCGGTTTACCGTGGATAAGAATGAAGTACAAGTGACTCTGCGAATTGACAGTGATGTGCTGGAGTGGTACAAGTCTCAAGGACGAGGCTATCAAACCCAGATTAATAGTTTGTTGCGGGCATATATGGAAGCTCATCATTGATTGCTTGACAGCGCATTAGTTGTGTTGCGATCGCGCGATATTACTCGCGGCATTTAGGATAGATAGTGATGAAGCGCGATCGCGCTTGCAGCAGGATGAGGTCAGATTGGCAATGACGCTACTTGAAAGGTTCCTTGTGGTTCATAACCTAGCTGACTCCGGCTGTTAATAAACCTCAAGTATATTTTTTCTCTATTTCTGTTTGCAATTGCCTAAATTCTTCACACTTTTGGGCAATCCAAGCTTTTTCCGCATTACGTTGTTCTAATGTTTCCTGATGTACTTTATCTTGCTGTTGTAACAAGTTTTCGTAGCGAAAAATTACTTGCTCAATAACTTGACTAGCGGAGTGGACTTTGTCATTAATTGCTGATTTAACTATCTCATACAATTTTTCAGAAATTTTATCTTTTGATGTCTCGAAGTTTTGAAAGCCTAATTCCACAATTTTACTTTTTCCTAGTCCATACAAATCTAGCTTTAATAAGGTAAAAAAATCAGACCGCGCACATATTTCAAGGTCAGTGAGAAACCAACCTTTACCTGCAAAGTCATCATTTATTCGTATAAATGATAGTTTAACTGGCTTATACAAATTAGGTTTCTCTTGTTGCTCTTTGTCTTGAAAAAGAGCTTTTGCTGCTTTTATTTCTAGTTTAATATTTGTATTTAAAGCCGTAATATTACGTGTCAAAATAATACTTGCAAATTTTTGATGTTCCCAGCGCTCTATCTCTTCTCCTAAATCTCTATTAAAGCATTTGATATAATCTTTAATTAAATTTTTTTGACTAAAAACAGGATTATGTAGAGAACTCCATTTTTGCGATTTCTGGATTAAACGAGCTTTTAGTTCTTCTTGCCATTTATTCCAAGATTCCTCGGCTTCCTCAATTGCTTGTTCAATTGTTCGCTGTCCTAATTGACGAATTTTGACATCTCGCCCACTTGCCTCGCCAATCTTTTCTATTATCTGTTGTCTTTCTGTAATCCGCGATAACAAATCAATCGTTTCACATCCAATCGGCGTAGTATTCATACCAGTCAACCTAATAATGTTGCTTTCAACTTAGTATTCCCAAATTTAGAGACAAAGTACCGAGGAAATACGGTTATCTTCAATCTGGTATTCAAGCTAGGCTCAAAAAAATTAGTAGACAACATAAACAGAGCTATGCTGTTCCAATTTACTTCGGC
>JACCVJ010000005.1 GCA_013698215.1 Tatlockia sp.
AACTTAGAAACTGCTGGCAAGCTGTCCCCGGAAGAATCTTATCAGAAAATTCGCGCTCTGTGGAAGCAACTCAAACGCTCCAGACAACAATTGGGAATCGGCAGTAAACTCTTTAGTGATGACAACGAGCAAAGTGAAAGTTGAAAACAGAGCTTATAAAGCTTGCTGTCCGATCAAATTAAATTAGTCGCTTGAGACTAAAAGACTATGGGTTTTGTCGCGCGATCGCGGGTTAAATTGCTAGATAATTAATTGGGTAAAGACCTCAATTACTGAACTATCAGTTATACAGCAAATGTTAGAGACTTCATCACTTACCCCTCCAGCACAGAAAAACACTGATGTCAGTTTGTTTGTGCCTAATATGGACGGTGGCGGCGCAGAGAGGGTCATGCTCCAACTCGCCCAAGGTTTCGCTCAAAAAGGGCTAAAAGTTGACTTGGTACTGGCACGAGCCGAGGGAGCCTACCTAAGCAAAGTACCTCCAGAAGTGCGCTTAGTAGACCTAAAATCAAAGTCTCCAGTTATTTTATTTAAAACTTTAGCTTTGGTCGATTACCTGCGCCAAGAAAGACCAAAAATTATTCTTTCTGCCTTAGATATTGTCAGCGCTGCAACCTGGGCTAAACGTCTAGCAAAAGTACCTACACAAGTAATCATGTCGGTACATACTAACTTGTCTTATCAGTTTGAAGATAAGCCCGACCTAGTTGTGGGAAAGTTACGGGCGGCGTTGGTACGTTGGTTTTACCCTTTAGCCGATGGTATTATTGCCGTGTCTAGAGGTGTCGCCGATGATGTCGCCCACCTAGCGAATCTGCCGCCAGAAAAAGTTAAAGTTATCTACAATCCAGTAATTACCCCCGATATTGGGGAGAAAGCCGCCGCTCCTGTAGACAATCCCTGGTTTGCACCTGGAGAGCCGCCAGTGATTTTGGGTGTAGGGCGGCTAGTTAGACAAAAAGACTTTGCTACTTTAATTCGCGCTTTGGCGATCGTTCGCCAACATACTCCAGCCCGATTAGTAATTTTAGGAGATGTAGATAAGCGCGAACCAGCAATTAAGCCTGAGCTTAAAAGTCTAATTACCGAACTAGGCTTAGAAGAATCTGTTGCTTTGCCAGGGTTTGTAGACAATCCCTATGCCTACATGGCAAAAGCTAAAGTTTTTGCCCTCTCCTCTATCTACGAAGGATTTGGCAACGTCATCGCCGAGGCTATGGCTGTCGGAACTCCAGTTGTTTCTACCAATTGCAAGAGCGGTCCGGCAGAAATTTTAGAAAATGGCAAATATGGCAAGTTGTCTCCTGTAGGCGACTCCCAAGCTCTAGCAGAGGCAATTATTGCGACGTTAGCACAGCCGATGGAGCCAGAATTATTACGCCAACGAGCCAAGGCATTTTCTGTAGAAACCGTAGTCGAGCAGTATATAGAAGTTTTGCAAATTGACCTTAAGTAGACTGCTAAATTGTCTACGAATAAGCTAAACATCGACTTCTAACTTTTTGATAATAAGCTACTAATTGATTGGTAGCAGCAGCCCATCCCCAGCGCTCGGCTTCTAGGCGCGCGTTTTGGCGGATAATTTCCCGTTCTTGGGCTTGGACTAGTAATCGCTCGGTAGCGATAATAGCCCCCTCATCTCCTGTTTGCGGGTCGAATAAAAACCCGTTTACCCCCGATGTGACAATATCTGGGATACCCCCCGAACTTGCAGCTACTACAGGACATCCCGCCGCCATAGCTTCAAGTAATACCAATCCCAGGGTTTCAGTGCGGGAAGGAAAGATAAAAGCATCCGCCGAAGCAAAAGCCGAACCTAAGTCTCTCCCGGTGAGATAACCTACAAAGTGCGTAGGAGTACCCGCAAAATGCTGGGCTAAGGCGGCGCGATGGGGGCCATCGCCTACTAATGCTAAACGCGCATTGGGGATAGCTTCAAGGACGGGTTTAATCCGCTCAATTTCCTTTTCTGCCGACAGCCGCCCAACGTACAATAGTAAGGGATGTTGGGGAAAACCTTGGCTAAGGTGCGATCGCATTTCATCGGTTGCAAGTTCAGGATGAAACAACTCTGTATCTACGCCCTTTTGCCACAAATCTACTCTTTCAATGCCATGAGCGGTTAATTCTGCCACCATTGCTGTTGAAGTACACAAGTTTAGCTGTGCTTGATTGTGAGCAGATTTAAGCAACTCCCACAACAAACCCTCTAGCATTCCTAAGTTGTAATGATGCAGGTATTGCGGTAAATGAGTATGATAAGAAGCCACCAACGGAATTTTTAACGACTTGCCATAATACAAGCCAGCCAAGCCTAAAACGGCGGGATTTACTACATGAATAATATCAGGCTGAAATTCCTCCAACGCATGACCAATCGCTGGTCTAGGCAATGCCATTTTTAGTTCTGGGTACATAGGCAAAGGAAACCCCGTCACACCGTACACTCTAGCCCCTTTGTACTCGGTTATGCCGCCATCAGGAGCAAAAACAATTACTTCATTACCACTGCGCTGCAAATGCTCTACAGTATGGCGCAGCCGCGTTACAATCCCATCAACTTTAGGCAAAAACGTTTCAGTAAATAAAGCAATTCGCATACAAAAAACTGTTAATTACAGGCAGGATTTGGGGCTAGTTCCAGCTTGATAGTAGTATCAAGATTGAGAACAGGGTAAACCGTTTCGCGTGGTGTTATCAATTGGGTGCAGTCAGAGGCAATATTTTGGTGTTGCTGCTGGACAAAATCAGAAATGTCTTCAATATCAATAATCCATTCTTGGGCATAAGTTTTGAGTACATCGCCACGTAAACCTAACTGAATCGCTCGACGCGCTAATCTTGCTCCCGATGGATGATGGTCAAGATCCCAGTGCAGGCGCACGTTAGATCTCTGTACAGCTTTTTTCCACTCTGTTTCACTTGCGTATATTTCTGGTACAAACGTGGAATGTACCGCCTGTGCCAAAATGTCATCAAAAGCCGAACGTTTGAGCCAAATAGCTAATGTTACTTCTTGATTTACTTTTGTACCCCATCCCGAACGATATATCATCCATAAGAAATTAGGCTTAATCCAACTTATGCGCCCAGGGCTAAATTCGCCGCCAAAATAACCTTGGGTAGCGGCGAACTTACCAATTGCTGAACGATAAGCTTGATAGACAACAATAGAGGACTCGTCAAACTGCGCCAAAATATGATTGCCCACTTTTGGCAATCTATCAACTTGCCTCAAGTAAGGTTCTGTAATCAGCCTCATTTCAACGCCAAGAAACCTTGGGAAGCATTTGATTTTTGTCTACTCGATGTTGGTATTTAACAGCAAAATTGAGCAGAGAATCAAGCAACGAATCTGATAAATAGTGTGGTTGCAAGCCTAGATTGAGCAAGTTAGTGTTTTTGGCACTAAAATAATGTTCTTCTTTCTCAACTCTAGGATTAGCTATATTATCGATTTGTACTTTTAATCCCATTGCTTGTCCAGCTTTGGCTACCATATTCGCCAAGTCACCTACACTAAATAGCTCGGTAAATTGGTTAAATACTCTAAACTCACCCCGCTCGGCTGGAGATGCGATCGCAAGTTCTACGCACCTAACTGTATCGCGGATATCTAAAAATCCCCGCGTCTGTCCGCCTTTGCCATATACCGTCAATGGGTGCGAAGTCGCCGCTTGAATACAAAATCTATTTAACGCCGTCCCAAATACGCCATCGTAATCTAAACGGTTGATTAATATCTCATCCATCCCGGTTTCTTCCGTTAACACCCCATAAACTATCCCTTGGTTCAAATCGGTAGCCCGTAAGCCCCAAATTCGACAAGCGAAGTGGATATTGTGGCTGTCGTGGACTTTACTTAAGTGATACATCGAGCCTGGTTGTTTTGGATACGGTAGCGTATCTTTGCGCCCGTTGTGTTCGATGGTAATATAGCCTTCTTCAATATCTATATTTGGCGTACCATACTCGCCCATTGTTCCCAGCTTAACTAAGTGGCAATCGGGGAAGCTTTCGCGCATGGCATATAACAAGTTCAGCGTCCCGACAACGTTATTTACTTGCGTCAAAACTGCGTGTTCGCGGTCAATCATCGAAAAAGGCGCAGAACGTTGTTCGCCAAAATGAACAATTGCTTCTGGCTGAAATTGATGCAGCGACTTGTCTAAAAACTCGTAATTATTTATATCCCCAATAAATAAATCAATGGATTTGCCCGTCAAGTCCCGCCAACGCTCAATTCTTTGTCCAATTGATGCTATGGGCGTTAAAGTGTCTGCCCCTAACTGTAAATCCCAATGCCGCCGCACCAAACTATCTAATATGCCAACTTCATGACCCCGACTCGATAGATATAGGGCGGTTGCCCAGCCGCAATAGCCATCACCACCAATAATTAGGACTTTCATCTTAACCAATGCTTACTCGCTTGATACTCGCTAAATTTATCAGGTTTAGGACACCCATAACCTATTTGAGCGTATTTATCAGGCTTCAATTGATTATTGCGATTTGTAACAATATTGCTGTTATAACAGCATAATGTCTTGACAAGTTAATTAGAGGCAAGTAAGGTGATAAACATACCCGGGTAACAAGACTGAAAAACGACATATGCAAGCTAAGCAAAAGGTTACATTTTACCTAACTCCAGAAATACATAGAAGGCTCAAAATCAGATCGGCTATTGACTCTGAGCCAATGTCCGAACTAGCCGAAAAAGCAATTGGTTTTTATCTAACTCATCCAGAAATGGTAGAAGAAGTAGAAACAATTCACGGTCGTACTCATCAGCTATACGCTTGCCCAGAGTGTGCCACTACTGTAGTAGTCAAAGATGGTGAAATAGTAGCCATAGGTAGCCAGAGCGGAGTATTAAACGAAGAACAATTGACCGTAGTTCAAGCCAAACCGGGCGCGGCGGCAGGTCAAGAAGAATTAGTACCTTGTTTGAAGTGAATTAAAGCAACAGTGCTGCAATAATTTTCTCTAATTATCCAAATTGTTTTTATTCGGTTCCAAGTAGGTTGACGGTCATGCAAGAAGAGCTAAACATTCTCATACAAGCTCAATACCCCTTAATCTACCTTGTGACATCCGAGGAAGAACGGGCAGAGAGCGCGATTTCTACCATCGCCCAAACAAGACCACCACGTCGCATATACCTTTGGACAGTAACTCACGGCATTGTCGAATACGGTCAACCCCGGAATGTTACCCAACATAACACCGTATCGCCAGAGGCTGCTATTGAGTGGGCAATTAGACAAAAAGAGCCAGGAATATTTATATTTAAGGATTTACACCCTTTTATAGATTCCCCGGCAACAACGCGGTGGTTAAGAGATGCGATCGCCAGCTTCAAAGGAACGCAAAAAACAATTATCTTGATGTCTCCAGTACAGCAAGTACCTATTGAGCTAGAAAAAGAAGTTGTAGTTCTCGACTTCCCCTTGCCAGACATGACAGAATTAAACCAAGTTTTGTCTAAGCAACTAGAGCAAACTAAGTCACGAAAAATTACGACCGAAGCTAGGGAAAAGTTACTAAAAGCAGCGCTGGGATTAACCAGGGATGAGGCTGAGAAAGTTTATCGTAAAGCTCAAGTTACCAAAGGCAGCTTGACAGAAAACGAAGTAGACATTGTACTATCAGAGAAAAAGCAGTTAATTCGCCGCAACGGGATTTTAGAATACATTGAAGAAGACGAAACCCTAGAAGCTGTTGGTGGATTAGACGAACTTAAGCACTGGCTAAAGCAACGCTCTAACGCCTTTACGGAAAGAGCTAGAGAGTACGGCTTGCCTCAGCCCAAAGGAATGCTAATTTTAGGCGTACCAGGCTGCGGTAAATCGTTAATTGCAAAAACCACCTCTCGTCTGTGGGGCTTGCCCTTACTAAGGCTAGACATGGGTAGAGTCTACGATGGCTCGATGGTGGGAAGAAGTGAAGCAAACTTGCGGAACGCCTTAAAAACAGCCGAATCGATTTCTCCAGCGATTTTATTTATCGATGAATTAGACAAAGCTTTTGCTGGCAATACGGGTTCGGGGGATTCTGACGGCGGTACATCGAGTAGAATATTTGGTTCTTTCCTCACCTGGATGCAGGAGAAAACGTCTCCCGTCTTTGTAATGGCAACCGCCAACCGCGTCGAACGCTTGCCAGGGGAATTTTTACGCAAAGGACGCTTTGACGAGCTATTCTTTGTAGATTTGCCTACCGCCGACGAGCGCAAAGAAATATTCAACATTCACTTGCTCAAACGCAAGCGAGATATTACTCGCTTTGATTTAGAGCAATTGGCAAAAGTTGCTGATGGGTTTTCCGGTGCAGAAATTGAGCAAGCATTAGTTGCGGCTATGTACGAAGCCTTTGCTCAAGACCGGGAATTTACCCAATTAGATATTATTGCGGCTATCAAGTCCACGCTGCCTCTGTCGAAGACCATGACAGAACAAGTCACCGCCTTGAGAGATTGGGCAAGACAGCGTGCTAGACCTGCTGCAACCTCCGTAGCTGAATATCAGCGTATGGAGTTTTAAAAGCTTTCTCCTGCTACCACAGGGGGAAAGGCTGGCAATTGCCAGCAGTTGACAAAAAAGTCGCCTTGGTTATTCCACCTCAAACAGGGCGACGAAACCTGACCGAAACTGTTGTCGTTTTAATTCAGATTTCCCAGGAGGAAACCCAAATGTCCCATTTTAGCACTCTACGCACCAAAATCGCTGATGCCGAAATTCTTAAGGCTTCCTTACGCGACTTAGGCATCAACACCAAGACCGAAGCTGACGTTCGCGGCTACAACGGTCAAAGAGTTCGTGCTGACCTAGTTGCAGTATTAGAAGGCGAATACGATTTAGGCTGGTCACGCAATAGCGATGGTTCTTTTGACCTAATTGCTGACCTTTGGGGCGTTGCTAAAAAGCACAACCAAACTGAGTTAATCAACTCTATCAACCAAAAGTACGCTGTTAA
>JACCVJ010000665.1 GCA_013698215.1 Tatlockia sp.
GGGTTGTGGCTAAACTGAAGTTATGTGCTTGGCTCAACTGAGTTAATGCGTTAGAAATATCCGGACCCAAGCTAAGATTGCGGGGTACATTTCCCAAATCGGGTATATTAGGCACCAGAATATTTCGAGCGCCAGCTTCAAAGAGCGACATCACTCCCTGGGATATATTCTGAATTGGTATAGTAGGCTCAGTAAAGTTACCAGAGCTGTAATCATTAGACCCAGCGGCCCAAACAATATAGAGTGCGTTTGGGTCGGCAGACTTATTGGCTAACGTTAGGTCATCTGTAAACGCTTGAACCTCTCTCAGAATCCCTGGTAGGCGAGGATCGCTGGCATTACCTAAGCCCGATCCAGCGCCCCCGAAGGCAAAGTTAACGCTCTGAGTAGTAGTAGCGCCGTTAAAGAAAAAGTTAACTCCCAGCTCACCATTGGCAGTGATGGTGATCGGAGAACCCACAGCCAACTGAGTTGACGGAGTCAAGGTTAATCCTATCCCTCTTTTGTCAGTTTCCGAACTAAGCAAGTAGTAAATAAACCCTTTTATCCAGAAGAACAAGCAGGTTTAAATTGATTCATTGCACTAATTAGGTGATTAAATCCGCGTAATAAATGTGAATTGGGAAAAACATCTAGCCAGGGATAAAGCCACCAAAATAGAAAGAGGGGTTGGATAATTAAGCGCAGATTATTAAGAGTATTCTTCCACCCAGTTTGGGGATTCCATTGTTGATGACTATCAAAATTAATAGAATTATCTTGTTTGCTCTTTGGGGGAATTTGGCTAGATTGATTTAAAGCTAAAAAGGCTGGAGAATTTAAACTAATCATTGTGTAAACACAGAAAATAATTTCCCACCACCTCTCAATATCCTTGAAATTAGTAAAGCGATAATCAGTCCAACCTAATTCTTGCTTACACTGCCGGAAGCCATATTCTACCCATGTTCTCATTCCATATAGGTCGCCTAAAGTTTTCTTTATATTTCCTTGAAGATTTGTCATTACAAAGGAAGTGGAGTTTTCCGGCATTGTTTCTGGATCAGTAGTTATTTCCCAGTAAGTTATCGCTCTTTTCTTACCATAAATTATCTCTCTAATATATCTAGTTGATGATTTCTGATTGCTAAATGTTCTCTTAAAAGAACTCCACTTATTAGCTCTAACGCTCTGATTAACTGGTAACCAGACTGCGTGATTACTTCTAATCGCTACAACATAAGCTAATTTATGTTGCGTTAATTTCTGAATGAATTGGCTACTTTCGCCATATAAACTATCAGCCAGTACCAGTTCAATATTAAAGTCTTGGTCTATTA
Source organism: Tatlockia sp. (assembly GCA_013698215.1). Lineage (GTDB taxonomy): Bacteria > Cyanobacteriota > Cyanobacteriia > Cyanobacteriales > Chroococcidiopsidaceae > Aliterella. The sequence goes on from JACCVJ010000665.1 coordinate 1,320, forward strand.
ATTCTGTAATAATTTCAGTTGCCAACTCTATTTTAGTTTTATATTTATCCTCTGCTTTTAGTCTACCCTTGGGTTTGAATACTTTTACACTTAATGGAAATGTTATGCTTGAGTAGACTCCATAAGCATTCACTGAAACTATCCCATTATCTATTTTGCCGACACTTCCTAGGTATTGTCTTGCTACATAATCGGTCTTTTTACCCTTCTTCCTATCTCCGGTTTCATCAATTACTACGGTAATTGCTTTTCCATCTAATGCTCTCTTGAGTTTATTTAATCTTCTGCTTCTTAATTCATCTACTGACCACTCTGAATTTGCTATAAAATGATGTAATGACTGAGCAGAATTTATGCTCACTACCTTAGCTATTTCTGGTAAGGATTTTCTTTTTATTGGTGATATTATTCCTAAGTGTAAATATTTGAAGCACTCATAATTTCTCACTTCTTTAAATAAGTTTTTATACTCTGCACAATATTCATCTATAACTGCAACTGTGGGATGGGCATCTCTTGCTAAATGCTTCAAAATTTGTAGTTCTACATCCATTGCCCTGTCTACTTTATAGAGTTTTATCTTTCACTTCTTTTTTTATTGTATCCGGAAACTGACAGAAAAGGGCTATAGCGGTTCGCACTTGAGTGCAGTACACCTTGAGCGTGACCTCACAGTAGTTAAATCCTAAAGCTGTACTTTATCGGAATGAGAACTGCTGTAAATCATCTGCAAGATACTCCACCCAAACCGGGCCATTAGAGTACCTGCCATCGAAGTAGGGTGGGCTAGGGGGATCGATTGTTACTGGTTCTAGCGGATTTTGTGGTCTGCCCTAAAAAGGCAGTATGGTGTCCTAGTTGAAGTGCCAAGTAGGATAGGTTGGGATGGTTAAAGCGAATGTAGGCAACAAAAGTATCTGTTTACCAGTACTAAGTGAAGCCGCTTATCAGACATTAGTATCAGATCCTACCCGATTCCGAAACTACATAAATCTATGGTTAGCTAAATCCCCAGAAATCTTCCCCGTCGAGATGGCTAGTGGCTTTTGGTTCCACGACATTGTGACTTCCCGGAAATTGGACTTGAGGATGCGTCGAATTCAGTTGCTCAAGACGGGGGAGGTGTTTCAACTGCGACCAGAATTTGTGCTGCCCTACATGGTGGGTCGTACGGATGAAGTCGAGAAAGGGCTGTACTTGCGGCGGTATGGAGTGCCGTTTGATGCCATAGCTTACGTTTTTGGGCGTGACGCTAGCTACTGGTATCGCGCTTATCTGGCATTAGGGCGATGCTCGATAGTCGGTACGACAGTGAAAGACCCAAAGCTCCTGCCAGTGAATTTGATCGCGGATGAAAAACATAGTTGGCGATTGGGAGAGCGCATCTACATCCCGACAACGGTAGCAGCAGGATGCTTCCTGGGAGTAGATTTAGTTGAAAGTGCCGGTACCAAAGCACTAATTGGGGGCTACAAGAGCTTTCAAACAGAAGCACTAGCATTAAACCCTAACTACCGTCCTGAAACTGTTAACACGGACGGTTGGGAGCATACACAAGCAGCTTGGCAAACTCTGTTTCCTGGCATCCAGCTCATCCTGTGTTTTCTCCATGCTGTCCTGGGCATTCGTAAATGCTGCCGCCGTACACCTGCTCTGTTGCAAGAGGTAACAGACAGACTGTGGTGCATCTATAAAGCTCCTAGTAAGCGTCAGTTTTCCCAACGCTTGCGCCGCATCCAGGAATGGGCAAAAAAGCATGTCGAACCCGAAACGGTCAGACAAAAGTTGCTGAATCTGAAAGCCAAATCAGCCAAGTTTCAGAAAGCTTATGACTTCCCTGATGCTTCTCGCACCAGCAATACTCTTGACCGTTTGATGAACTATCAAGACCGTGTGCTCTACAATATGCAGTACTTCCACCGCTCCCAAGACTCAGCACGTTTACAACTAAGAGCGATGGCATTGCTGTGGAATTTTCATCCCTATGGTAGCAAAACTAAATCCACCAATCCGGTTCGATCTTCTCCCTTTCAAGACTTAAATGGATTTCAGTATCACGACAACTGGTTGCATAACCTGTTAATTGCTTCCTCGATGAATGGACAAAGACCTGGAAAACAGTAGACCACAAAATCCGCTAGAACCAGGCATGATCTAGTGACTTATCCCACTACTTTTTGATGCACTACCAAATGGTTTCAATTCTTGCCCACGCCCAAAATCTAGTTGTTGGTCGGTGGCGAATACCCTGGAATTTCCGCGTTTGGAGGGGAAAGGCACACACAATATTATAAAGTTTAATGAATATATAAAGATATTACTTAGGGTAGCTGTATATTCATAAGTTAGATCCGGAAAAAACAATTGAGGTTTTGCCACGAAAGTCAAAAATTTAGAGTTTTGACTACTTTCTTAAAAGTTTTTTTCCTAACCCCAAATGCTTAATAATTTCAAGTTAGAGCTATGACAAATATTTTAGGTAGTGGTTTTTGTGTAAAACGAAGTATTGACCTTTGTTGCAGCATTATTTTGTCAATCATAATTTTACCAGTCTATCTGGTGATTGCCTTGATCATCAAGTTAGATTCTTCAGGTGTGGTCTTTTTCAAGCAAGAGCGTATTGGTCTACATGGTCAGAAGTTCAAAATTTGGAAGTTCCGTACAATGGTTAGCAATGCAGAAAAAATGCAAAAAGACCTAGAAGCGAAGAATGAAATCAAAGATGGGATCTTGTTTAAAATGAAAAATGACCCTCGCATTACACGAGTTGGTAAATTCCTCCGCGCCTACAGTTTAGACGAATTACCGCAACTGCTTAATGTTATAATTGGGGAAATGAGTCTTGTAGGTCCCCGCCCTCTCCCCATTAGGGACGTAGAAAAGTTTCAGATATCTCACCAGATATCTCACCTAATCAGACAAGAAGTGCTGCCAGGTATTACAGGATTGTGGCAGGTCTCTGGTCGCTCCAATATTAATAACTTTGAAGATGCAGTAAAATTAGATATTAACTACATTGAGAATTGGTCTCTTTTTCTAGATTTGACAATTTTATTCAAAACTTTCAAAGTTGTGCTTTTAAAGACAGGTGCATATTAACTATGAGTGACTTCTAAATAATCGTAACCGTTTAGGGGAGGTAGATCATTCGCCTAAATGGTAAAGCTATTGCTTGGCAATAGTTTGGGGTGATTTATAGTATGAGCTAATCGTACTTAAAATATCTAAAAGACAATTGGCAGACAAGTGGAGCACTTTTGGCTA
>JACCVJ010000074.1 GCA_013698215.1 Tatlockia sp.
GCGGTGTTATTGCGGCGCAACTATGGACAAACCGCAGCAATGGCAGCAGGATTTCATTATGCGCGATCGCATTCTATCGTAACTTTAGACGGTGATTTGCAAAACGATCCCGCAGATATCCCAATATTGTTAGCCAAACTAGCTGAAGGTTACGATTTAGTTAGTGGTTGGCGACAAAAAAGGCAAGATGCGGCTTTAACTCGCTTACTTCCTTCTAAACTTGCTAATTTGCTCATCGGGCGCGTAACGGGCGTAAAATTACACGATTACGGTTGCTCGTTAAAAGCCTACCGCGCCGAAGTTTTAGCAGATATGAATTTATACGGCGAATTGCACCGTTTTTTACCTGCTTTGGCATACATTGAAGGCGCAAACATTACCGAAATTCCAGTACGTCATCACGCCCGGCGTTTTGGTCAAAGTAAGTACGGCTTGGGACGCACTTTTCGGGTTGTAATGGATTTATTGACCATTTACTTCATGAAAACATTTTTAACCCGCCCTATGCACGTTTTTGGGCTATTTGGTTTGCTTTCTACTGCTTTAGGTACAATTTTAGGGCTGTATTTGACCTTTTTAAAGCTAGGATTGGGTCAAAGTATCGGCAATCGCCCGTTGTTAATTTTGGCTGTATTGCTTGTGGTGGGTGGAGTGCAGCTATTTAGCTTTGGCTTGCTTGCAGAATTACTTATGCGTACTTATCACGAATCTCAAGGGCGACCTATCTATCGCGTGCGAGAGGTCGTGGGAAAAAATGTTAATTAAAGTAACAATAGAGAAGGTAAGTGTACTAAATATGTAATTTTTACTTTGAACGTTTTTTCAGATCTCGACCCTCAACTGCGACGTAATTTAACAATCTTATTTACCGCCGGGTTATTATTTTGGTCTAGTTTGACTGCTTTACTGCCAACTTTACCTTTATATGTAGAAGAATTAGGCGCGTCTGAACAGCAAATTGGTTTTGTAATGGGCTGTTTTGCAATTGGTTTATTACTATTTCGTTCGGTCTTAGGACGTTTGGCAGACGAACACAGTCGCAAGATTGTGTTGATAATTGGGATGTCGGTAGTAGCCAGCGCTCCTTTGGGCTACTTGGTAGTAAACTCAATTCCATTACTCATGGTAATTCGAGCGTTTCACGGTATCAGCATCGCAGCTTTTAGTACAGGTTACTCGGCTTTGGTTGCAGATATTGCACCGCCTCACAAGCGCGGCGAAGTCATTGGTTACATGAGTTTGGTAAATCCGCTAGGGCTGGCTATTGGCCCTGCTTTAGGTGGTTTTCTTCAAGCTTACGCGGGTTATACTCCTTTGTTTCTCTTGTCTTCAGGATTGGGGATTTTAGGGCTGATTTTTACTAGCCAGGTAGTTAACCCTAAGATAATTGCAGATTCGCGTAGTAATACCAAAGGTAATGTATTTTGGAAATTGCTTTTTAGTCCCCGCGTCCGGGTTCCAGCTTTGGTACTGTTGATGGTAGGCTTGGCTTTTGGTACATTGAGTACCTTTGTGCCATTATTTATTAGATCGGTGGGTGTAGACTTAAATGCTGGACTATTTTACACTGCCGCCGCGATCGCAAGTTTTAGTGTCAGGTTAGTTGCCGGAAAAGCCAGCGATCGCTATGGGCGCGGTTTATTTATTACTATTAGCTTAGTGTTGTATACTGCATCGATGCTGTTGTTGTGGGTTGCCAATAGCCCCAGTAGCTTCTTAACGGCGGCGGTAATTGAAGGCGCTGGCGCAGGTACTTTAATTCCTATGATTGCGGCGATGATGGCTGACCGAGCTATGCCCACTGAACGCGGTAAAATCTTTGGTGTCTGTATGGTAGGCTTTGATATCGGCATTGCGATCGCAGGGCCAGTTTTAGGTTCGGTAGCGCAACAAGTCGGCTATCGCCATATCTTCGGCTTTGCTAGTGTTTTAACGTTTTTAGCAATTATTATCTTTCTCACCCAATGCAGTAAAGATTTACCTCATTCTCTGCGGTTTGCTTTGGGTAAAGGTAGAGATGTCTATGCTACAAAAATGTAGAGACGTTGCAATGCAACGTCTCTACCATAATCATTTCATCAATACGGGCGAGGAGGGATTCGAACCCCCGACACCGTGGTTCGTAGCCACGTACTCTAGTCCACTGAGCTACACGCCCTTGCAGAATTAATATATTAGCACATCTATTTAGACAATGCAAGATTTCAACAAACCTAGTTTGACTCATTTAGATGCCCAAGGACAAGCTCAAATGGTTGATGTATCTGGCAAAGCCCCAACTATTCGCCAAGCAGTGGCCGAAGCTAGAGTAAGGATGCTGCAAACAACTTTTCAAGCCATTCAAGCAGGAAATCTGCCCAAAGGCGATGTATTGGGGACAGCTAGACTAGCGGGAATTATGGGCGCAAAGCAAACATCGGCGTTGATTCCTTTATGTCATCCTTTACCA
>JACCVJ010000094.1 GCA_013698215.1 Tatlockia sp.
TGCTAATTTAAAAACTCCGAGGCGACAATCATTGAGCCAATTCCGCTATCGGTAAAAATCTCTAGCAGCAAGGCGTGAGGGATGCGTCCATCAATAATGTGGGCGGCTTTTACTCCTTGAGCCAAACTTCGCACGCAACAATTTACTTTTGGTATCATCCCCCCACTGACAACCCCCTGAGCGATTAGTTCGCGGGCTTGTTGGATATCTAACTTATAAAGCAAAGTTGAGGGATCTTTATAGTCTTCTAAAATTCCGGCGGTATCGGTGAGCAAAATTAACTTCTCTGCTCCCAAAGCGGCGGCGATTTCTCCGGCTACCGTATCGGCGTTAATGTTGTAAGCTTGACCATTTTCGTCCGCCGCTACGCTAGAAACGACAGGAATATAGCCATCTTTAAGCAAAGATTCTAAAATCCGCACGTCCATAGTGCTAACTTCCCCCACAAATCCAATCCCTTCACGACCTTCGGGGCGAGCTTTGATTAAATTGCCATCTTTGCCGCACAAACCTACCGCCGAGCCTCCAGCTTGGTTGATTAAAGAAACAATTTCTTTATTAACTCGACCAACTAAAACCATTTCTACTACATCCATTGTGGGCGCGTCGGTCACTCGCAGCCCATTGTTAAATTGGGGTTCAATTCCCAGCTTGTCTAGCCAACTATTGATTTCTGGCCCGCCGCCATGAACTATTACCGGGCGCAATCCTACACAAGCTAAAAATACTACGTCTCTAACTACTCGGTCTTTGAGAGCGCTGTCTTTCATTGCTGCGCCGCCATACTTGACGACGACAATTCGCCCAGAAAATTGTTGAATGTAAGGTAAAGCTTCACTCAGCACTCGGACGCGAGTGGCTTCAACTTCCCCAATGTATTCGCGATCGTTGTCCATAATCTGCTTTAAAGTATCCCATGCAGTTTAATGGAGGATGCGATCGCACTTCAATGTCACAAGTTACAGTTTTCTCTGCTCTCTAATGCTATGAATTTACAACTTTGCCACGTTAGGCGGTAATAAATCTAATTTTAGGACGCTGGGAATAAGCTCTATTACTCTATTGGCTATCTCGGTAGCGGTTTGGGCTTCGCTGACACGGATGTGTAAATCGGCTTGCTCATACAGTTTTTGGCGTTGCTGAAAAATCCTTTGCAGTGTCTCTAAAAGATCCGTTGTTTGTAATAAAGGTCTAGTATCATCTGCTTTTAAACGCTCGTAAAGTACCTGTATCGGCACATCTATCCAGACAATTAAGCCGTAATGCAGATAACTCCAGTTTTTTTGCCTAGTAACAATTCCGCCGCCCGTGGCGATCGCTAAATTTGTATACGCGCATACTTGGGCTAAAACTTTAGTCTCTATTTGCCTAAATTCTGTTTCTCCTACTTCAGCAAATAATTGATTAATTGATCGCTTAGTCCCTTGCTCAATTACCGCATCGGTGTCTAAAAATCTGTAGCCTAACTCGGTAGCAATTAAACTCCCTATCGTCGTTTTTCCCGAACCCATCATGCCAACTAGGTATAAATTTACTCCCTTCAATAGATTATTTTTTGTAGGTGTTTGCATATTCTCAATTAGTAGGTGCTTAAATTGTTGGCTCAGTTAAAAGCTTGCGTCACAAAAATATTAGCAATTGAGCGCTAGTTTTTACAGTTCATATCGGAATCTTTGCCTTTATGCTATTTTTATATAAACTTTACAGAAACTTTATTAACCCTTCTAACGTCATTCAAAAAGATGCCAAACCTAGTTTAAGTATTTGACCATCCCCCAAGAGCGAGTGCTACTAGCCTTAACTCTTACAGGAGTTGAAGCTTAATAGATTTGTAGCCCAAAAAATCCCTAGAGTTAAATGTGTTTGCTGAGGTTTAAGATATGGCTTCGATTAGTGACCTAGTACAAAAAATTTTATTGGCTGGTTATCTAACAATTGAAGCAGAAGAACAACTGCGAAAATTGTTGACTACCCAGTACAATGACGAAGACTTAAATGCTTTTGTGACCTTACAAGAAGCCGCAATGACGGGTCAAGTTAGGCAAGAGTCCCGCGAACGCCTGCAAAGAAGTAGTACGGGAAAAAGGTTTGCGCCTAATTCACCCTGTTGTTATGCGAGTACAGAACAGCGTTAAAGACAATGTACCCAGTAATAATACGGTACATTGGCAAAAATATTTATAGATAATAATTATTAGTAATTTTTTATCAGTGAAAGCACGAGAGCAATTCTCGTGCTTTTTTCAATTTAGCTGAGGGAGTCGAAATAATCACGGACGCGGTTGCGCCGCTTGGGTTGACGCAATTTTTGTAGGGCTTTTGATTCAATTTGTCGCACTCGTTCGCGCGAAAGGTCTAAAGCTCGTCCGATTTCAGCGAGGGAGTAAGCATGACCATCCCCTAAGCCAAAACGCATCAAAATTACATCCCGTTCGCGATCGCTAAGATCGGTTAATAGATAGTGTAAGTCACGCTGCAAAGATTCGCGCATTAGCACGTCTTCCGGCGATATGGTATCAGTTTCGAGTAAGTCGCCAAGTTCTGTATCTTTGTCCTTACCTACTTTAGTTTCTAAAGACACCGAGCGCGGGACTCGCAACAAAACGTCCCGCAACTGCTTGGGAGTCATTTCTACTTCCTTAGCGATTTCTTCAATAGTAGGAGTATGTCCTTGCTCTTGGGCAATTTTGCGTTGGGCTTTTTTAATTTTGTTGAGCTTTTCGGTAATATGGACAGGTAAGCGGATAGTGCGGCTTTGAGTTGCGATCGCTCGAGTTATTCCTTGTCGAATCCACCAGTAAGCGTAAGTGCTAAAACGGTAGCCTTTAGTAGGATCGAACTTCTCAACGGCTCTTTCTAAACCGAGAGTTCCTTCTTGCACCAAATCTAAAAGCTCTAAGCCGCGATTTTGGTATTTTTTGGCTACAGACACAACCAAGCGGAGATTGGCTTGGATCATGTGTTCTTTGGCGCGAACACCTTGGGTTTGAACCTGCTCTAATTCTTCTACTGTCAAACCAGCAATTTCCGCCCAGCGTCTTTTACCTCCAAAGAGCATGGGCTTGAGTGCGGTTACTTCGATCTGGGCATTTTTAGCCCAGCGCTCTAAAGAAGGGCGGTGTCCGAGTTCGCACGTCAAACGCTCTTGAACTTCAATTAAGCGTGTGAAAGGTACAAGGATTTCATCGCCGCTTTGGGCTGCTTGTGAGCAAAGAAACCGCATTTTTAAGTAACGTTGAACTTTTTGAGCTTCCGCAACTTCTTCATCTCTAGCTAATAAATCTACCTTACCAATTTCTTGCAAATATAGACGTACTAAGTCTGTAGAGCGACGATTGGCGTTTTGCTGGGGGTGGGCGGTTGGCTCAATAGATATATCCCCAAGAAGTTCATTTACCAGGGGTTCGGCTTCGAGGAGGCTGTCATCAGGGACAAATTCTAAGGGTGAATGGCGATCGCCTTTGGTAGTGTCTGCGTAAAAAGATGTTACTGGCATAGGATAGTCTCAATGGCGTGACAATAGACTGAATCAGTGGTGCTTGTTGTTGCTATTGTTCCCGTCATTTAGCAAGAACTAACACCGAGGGCGAAAATTTATTTGCTGAATTTTAACTAAGAAGCAAATTTGCATAGCAATCGCTCTCTGCAAGCAACTTAGGTTTTGCTCCGTTAACATCTACAGCACGACAGCTAGATATTCCTGAATCATCAGCGCCATTAATTTGATTTACCCTATTGGCTAGTCGTCCGAAAAGTTCTGTAAAGGCATCACCCTAAATACTGTACCTACGCCGATTTCACTTTTCACACAAATTTGATCTCCCTATACTTCGACACATTTTTTAACAATGGCAAGTCTCAAACCTATACCGGGGCTTTTATCGGCATTTTCTGCCCGATGAAACTGCTAAAGTACCTTTTTAACAATAGTTTGGCAAAATTTAGGCGAGATAGAGGTTTATTGCCCTTGGTTACTAATTAATAGATGCTTTAGCCAAGTTGTAAAAGCTCAGAAATAAAATGTTTTACTGAGAAATAGCTGGTTTTAATGGTTAAAAATCTTGCAAATAGCTATTCTCACCTTGCCTTCAAAACCTACTTAGAACAAATTAAGTAATGTTTTGCTAGTTGATGTTAAGAATTAATTTGATTAATAACTTATATTTATTTTTGTGATAGAAGGCGTAAAATACTCAATGCTGTATAACTTTGGCGATCGCCAGCTAATAAGTTAGCCCGTATAGATTTTTATGTGTGGTAATTATTGCAGCATGGTTTTAAGTTTGTGATCAATTTTCAGCAAAATGACAATTTTATTAAAAACTATGATATGCAAAATTTAAAAAAACTGCTGTGCGATCAAACGCTCTAGTTGAGGTACTTTATCCAAGTAATTTAAAGTTGAGAATTGTTTAGTTAAAACAACTATTTTACTTGCTTACACCTGCAAGAACTTTTAAGCTATGTGTAGGGAGATCAAATATTTTTGTAATTCTGATTCAAATTGTAAACTTGGACAAACAGCTTTCCAAACCTGACGCAATTATTCAGCAGCTAATTTTGTTAGCTATGGCGGTGCTGTTGACGCTGTTGCTATGGGTGTTTGGTACTCATAGAATTCAAGTATCCGATCCATATATCAAGGGCGTTCTAGCACTTCAGGGGGATACGAAGCGAGGTCAGGCAATTTTTCAGATGAATTGTGCAGGCTGTCATGGTTGGCAAGGAGATGGCAGCATCGGGCCAAGCTTGCAGCGAGTTTCTAAGCACAAATCTCGTTATGGTTTGATTCATCAAGTCGTAAGTGGCGAAACTCCACCAATGCCTCAATTTCAGCCGAATACCAAAGAAATGGCTGATTTGCTCCGTTACTTAGAAACTTTGTAGGACAATGGTTTTTTAAGCATTTGGACTTCTACGGATCGCCCCCGTGCCGCCAATCGGTACTCCGTTGGAAGTATTATAAAGTTCAGAGTTGTTTTGTAATTTTAGTTTCGAGCCTACTGGTATGGAAATTTTGACACTGGGTTGGGTTTCATTATTAGTTTTGTTTACATGGTCGATTGCTATGGTTGTTTGGGGTCGTAATGGATTGTAAGTAAAGTGGAAGAAACGACTATTTTACCGATCTTGGCTGTATCAGCTTTTGGTTTGCTGGTAGTTGTGAGCGGGGGAATTATTTATTTAACCGTCGCCTCCTGGCGCGATCGCCGTCGCCAAGAAACCGAAATTCGTGCCAATAGACGCAGTGTCCGCCCCAATAAAAAGTAGGAAAGCTAAATACTACCTACAAAAAATTATGGTACAGGCGATCGCCCGTACCATAAAAAGTAACTATTGTCAAACTTACTGCATTGAGGCGGTTTTGTTTAGATCGAGTTTCAAAATCAAAACTCCCAAAGGCGGCAAACACAAATCCAGCGAGTAAACTCGATTATGGCAAGACCATTCCTCTGCCCATTTACCGCCTAAATTACCCATATTGCTACCGCCGTATTCCCGCGCATCGCTATTGATTAGCTCGGTATAAAACCCCCGCTCTGGTACGCCAATACGATAGTGGGCATGAGGTTGAGGAGTAAAGTTGCACACAGCAATCAAAAACTCCTCCGAATCTTTAGCGCGACGGATAAACGCCACCACACTATGACGGTTATCGCTGCAATCTATCCACTCAAAACCTGGTTCGGCAAAATCTTGAGTATGTAAAGCGCGCTCTTGCCGATAAATCCGGTTGAGATCGCCCATAAATTGCTTTAATTGCTGGTGCGGCGGGTGTTCCAATAAATGCCATTCCAAATCGCCCCACACATTCCATTCGCTCCATTGCCCGAACTCCATCCCCATAAATAGAGTTTTCTTGCCGGGATGAGCAAACATATAGCTGAACAAACAGCGCATATTGGCTAGTTTTTGCCAGGTGTCGCCGGGGATTTTGCCAATGATATGACTTTTGCCATGCACCACCTCATCGTGAGACAACGCCAGCATAAAGTTCTCGCTGTGGTTGTACCACATACTGAAAGTAATATTGTTTTGGTGAAACTGGCGAAACCAAGGATCCATGCTGAAGTAGTCCAGCATATCGTGCATCCAACCCATATTCCACTTTAAGTTAAAGCCCAACCCGCCCATGTAAGTCGGCCAAGATACCATCGGCCATGAGGTCGATTCTTCCGCAATAGATAATACGCCCGGAAAGTAGCTGAAAATTAGATGATTTGTTTGGCGCAGAAAGTCGGCGGCTTCTAGGTTTTCTCTACCGCCGTATTGGTTGGGTAGCCATTCGCCGGGTTCGCGACAGTAATCGAGGTAAAGCATCGACGCAACGGCATCTACGCGAATTCCGTCAATATGATATTTGTCAAACCAAAACAAGGCATTGGCAACCAAAAAGTTTCTAACTTCGTGGCGGTTGTAGTTGAATACTAAAGTACCCCATTCCTTATGTTCGCCTTTACGGGGATCTACGTGTTCGTAAAGGTGGGAGCCATCAAAAAAGGCTAATCCATGCCCATCTTTAGGAAAGTGACCCGGAACCCAATCGACTAACACGCCAATGTTGTTTTTGTGGCACTGGTCGATGAAATACATGAAGTCTTCCGGGCTACCATAGCGCGAAGTAGGCGCGTAGTAACCCGTTACCTGATACCCCCAAGAACCATCAAAAGGATGCTCGGCAATGGGGAGCATCTCTATATGAGTGTACCCTAGCTCAATGACGTAGGGAATCAGGCGATCGCTAAGTTCTCGGTAGGTCAGAAATCGCGCCCCTGGTTTAAGTTCAGACACGGTAACTACTGGCTCAATTTCTCCATTAGGTGCTGTAGCCGGGGTTTCTGAGGCTCCGTGCAGCCAAGAACCTAAATGTAGTTCGTAAACAGAAATCGGCTGCGTCAATGGGTCGCTATGGCGGCGCGCTTCCATCCATTGCGAATCACTCCATTGATAAGTATCTAAATCTGCAACTATTGAGGCAGTTTTGGGGCGGATCTCTTGCTGAAAACCGTAAGGATCTGACTTTTCGTAAATATGCCCGTCTTGATTTTTAATTTCGTATTTATAACTGTCGCCGACTTTGACTTCAGGAATAAATAATTCCCAAACTCCGGTAGCACCTTTACGCATTTGATTTTTGCGCCCATCCCAATAATTAAAGTCTCCCAGCAAAGAGACGTTACGGGCGTTGGGGGCCCAAACTGCGAAATAAACTCCTTTAACGCCATTAATTTGGGTGGCGTGAGCGCCCAACTTTTCATAGATCCGATGATGATTGCCTTCGGAAAATAAATGCAAATCAAAATCTGTGATTCGTGGCGAACGAAAGGCGTAGGGGTCATAAATTACCCGTTCGACTTCGCCCTCTTTGAGGCGCAGTTGATAATTTGACAGTTCCAGGCTATCAATCGTGCATTCAAAAAAATGCGGGTTATGCACCGGATACATTTGGTATTCTAAGCGTTCTTCTGGCAGTACAACCCAAGCACTATCAGCACTCGGTAAGTAGGCTCTCACTACCCAAACCGTTTTGCCATCTTGCTCGATGGCGTGAGCGCCCAGCACTTCAAAGGGATCTTGGTGCTGATTCCAAACAATCCGCTCTACCTGTTCGGGAGCTATGGTTATAGACATGGAGCTACCTGCTTGCATATAAATTTAGTTCTTATCGTCATATTTATACCTAGATGTTCCATCGCCTGTCAAAGCAATGGAACTCTGTTTTGCCTAAAACTTGCGGTGCTTAGATTGGCAAAAATGGGGCGAAAGTGCGAATTAGCTGGCGCAAACGTAAAAGAAAAATAGTTTCCCTCACTTTAGGATTTAGTTTTAACGGCGGCGAGTCTTGGAGCGTGGTTTGCACTTCGGCGTACTGAGCCGCCGTTAAAAGTTTGCCATCAATGGGCGATCGCGCGGAGGTAATAATTTCCGTCCGCAATACTTCCTCTGGAATCTCTGTTATTGGTGGCAATGATAAGGCAATCTGTTTAGGGAGAAATAAAGTTGACCCCATAATTAAGCTTGTACCTAAGCCAATCATAAATAATTGTTGGCGTTTGCATAACATACCCTAATTTCTTATTTTGCGTAAGAGCTAATTTAACCTACAGCGATTCCCGGCGGTAATGGTTCAGAGCAAACTAAATGAATTTGCTTAATCTGCTCAAATAACCAAGGGTACTGTTGCTGATAAGCGGGAATTAAAGCTAGAGGACTAAGCAAGGCGGCGGCGGTTAAATCAGCAACGCTTAATAATTCACCAATTAAATATTTACTTTGATCCCAACGCCGCGATAATTCTGCTATGGCAATTTCTATTCTTTGCTTTGCAAGTTCTGCCGTAGCGTCAGTAATGCCATACTGTTTTTGTACAACTTGAATTAACACTTGGCTAAATACTGTTGGATCGATTGATTTACCCTCCCTGGCGCGAAAGTGATAGTACACAAACCTAGTTGCCGTGCCAATACTTTCATCTAACCAATCTTCCAGCATATTTGCCTCGCTTTGCTGGGCCTCGTTAGGCAAAAATAGCGCGGGCTTTGGGCAATAATTCTCTAAAAACTTAAAAATATTGGTAGAATCGGCTACGGCTTCTACTAATCCTGTTTCTTGGGGTAATAATACAGGTACGGTTGTTAGCCCAGTTAATGGCTTCAGTTTGAGGATGTGCAAGCCAGGAGTTAAATTGCTTACTTGATAAGATATTTTTTTATAACCTAATGCTAGTCTTGCTTTTCGGCAGTAGTGAGAAGTACTAAATTGCAGTAGCAGCATTAGCGAACTTACGTTTTTACGATATTAAAATAATTCTCCTACAAATATCTGGCAAAAGCTTGTTGAATTTAGGATTATTTACCTGGATCAACTTGCTGGAGCAGTTTTTTGCAGGAGAACGTCTCACCACAGGTTTGTAAATTTGTCTCCCTGCTTTTAGGGTGAAGTTGTTGGAGATGTTACGGGAGATTCTGCTGGTGATGGGCTTACACCATCTCCACCAGTTTGACTGCAAGCTCCTACGCCTGCCAATAAACCGAATACCAAAGCAATACCAATGACTTTTATTTTCATAACTCCTCTTTCGCCAATGGCGGCATAACATGATTGCGCCGCTTGTTGATTAAGATACCGCATTTGTTGACGTTTGTTAAACAAGGACAATTGTATTTGTTTGCTGCTGCCTAACTTTGAGGAAAATCAGCCAAAGCAAAGAGGCACTGCTGGCAAGCGCCAAGAATCAAATTATTGCTGTATCTAAAATTTTTAGAAAAATAACATTTTTAAATTTTATAGCCTACTTCCCTAGGTACTTTAACAAAAAAATGCGGTAGAGAGGCTTGAGATGGTCGTTATTGCTAATTTTGTTGAACAATTCCCTGCTCCTCGTTAAACAGCTAAGTTTTAGACCAAAGCGCCAAGAATCAACTAGCATGCCCACATATCAAAAAATCTGTAATTATCCCTTTGTCATTGATTAAACTTCTAAAATAACCGAGAGTAACTTATTATAGCTAAATCAATTTTGAGAACTTATTTATGCGTGTTGTTGC
>JACCVJ010000110.1 GCA_013698215.1 Tatlockia sp.
CAAGAAGCCGCAAAAATCTTAGCTTTGAATAAAAATTGATAGCTTTAACCTAGACTGTAGCCCTATACAAATAACAAAATAAAATCTTTAATTTGTCAAGTCGTAAAATGCGATCGCAATCTCTTATTAATTAAGCTTACCTTTCTAAGCTTATCTGAGTTTAGCCAATTCTGCAAACGATATCACTAATTTTAAACAGTTACTACCTGAAATCAAGAATATCGGGATTCACCCCTTTTAGCTATTAAACTTTGCTCACTTAAAGCTTTATATGGGCATAAAAGCTCAAATATTTAATTAATTGCCAATTAAAGGTAGAATTACTAAAGTAAGTAACTTTAGTTAGCTTGCTATCAATATTATTAGTTCAAAAACCGCAACCTGCTAGAGTAATTACGAGCCAGTTCATTGCAAGCGCCATCGCAGCCGTTTGGGGAATGCTTCGTCGTAGGATTAACAAAATAATCGTGCTTTTGCCTTTTAGTTTCGGCTAGTTTCTCTACGACTTTGCTTCAAATAATTATGAGTTTTCAAGATTTTTCTGTTAGCGTTATTGGCGACATCCAATCATTGATTTTAGCGGTGGATGACAACGAAGACAATTTACAATTAATCAGCCAATTATTATTAATTATGAACTGCTGTTTTATTACAGCAACTGATGGTAAGAGCGCTATAAGTATGGCACAAACTTACAAGCCAAAATTAATTTTGTTAGACATGATGTTACCGGATTTGAGCGGAATAGAAGTTGCTAATTATCTCAAGCAAGATCCCCATACAAAAGAAATTTTAATAATTGCAGTTACCGCTATGGCAAGAAATGAAGATCGAGAGCGGTTTGCGAAAGCAGGTTGTGAAGACTGTATTACGAAGCCTTATATAATTGATGAATTAGAAGCTATGATTCGTAGATATATATCTTAGTTGAACGTTTTAGCTTAGAGAATTTAGATGTTAGGTATTAAGTGTTATAGTCTAGCTCAGTCTATAAAACTATAAGACCAAAAACTTAAGATCCAAAGCTCTATTGTTGATACTATGGGTTGCGAAATTGTGGTGATTCTGCCAAAATGGCAATAGTAGCACTACGCCCAGTTTCTAACTTAGCATTACTGAGTAAGTCAATTACGCTGACTCCAACTATTTCTTCAATTAATGCTTTTAGTTGTGGCTGGAGAGCCTCATCTAACTCGGAACGTACTTTTTCTGCTAACTCTTGTTGACCATTATTAACTAAGATTTGTTCTGGTTGAGTGATAGAATCTTCAAGAATAATTGCGATTTTTTCATCAAAAATTTGGCATACTACTTTACTTGGTTTGTGTTCTAATTGAGAGCGGTACAAAGATTCAATACGCTGGGATAGCGTTCTCTCTAATTGTCCGCGTGTAGGAGAAGATGAATTCATAACTATTAAAAATCACCAAAAAATATCTATCGTTAGATAGATGATAAAATCAAACCGTATCATTTTGTGAGTAAATGAAAAAATCTACCCAAAGTATAGATTCTCACAACAATCAATAATTGGGTATCTAAGGATAGATCAAAATCTTCAAAGTATCAGGTTGAGGAGAAGTTGCTCTAGTAACCGCCGCCGGAAGTTCTTGCAAAGAAAAGCGATCGCTTATGAGTGCATTAACATCAATTCGTTGATTAAAAACAATATCCACAGCCAGACTTTGCAAGCGATAAGAAGAACTATAACTACCCATTAAATCAATTTCTCGGCGGTAGAGAACATTGGGATTAATCGGAATCTCTAATTGATCGGGAAACTCAGCAAAAAACAGAATTTTGCCGCCACGACGAGTACAATCAAGGGCCTGAAAAAAAGCTTTGTCGCTAGGTACGGCAAGCAAAGTAGTATCAACGCCCATACCATCAGTTAAGGCTAATATATTAGCAGTTAAATTAGGATCAAGGGCATCAAAAGCGGCTTCAGCGCCTACACTTAAGGCTTTTTCGAGGCGAGAAGGAATTAAATCTGTAGAAATTGCTCTCCCACCAAAATACTTAATTAACATGATAAACATCAAGCCAATGGGGCCCGCACCAGTGACAAGCACCGTATCGCCGGGAGCAATTTGGGCTTTTTTTACCGCCTTAAGACAGCAGTTAGTCGGTTCTACAAAACTTGCTTGTTCAAAGGTAACGCGATCGGGTATCGGTATTAAACCACCATTACGGACAATATGACCGGGAACTTTGACATACTCCGCAAAACCGCCGCCACTAGCATTAAAACCCGCTGTTGTGGAGATGTTTTTGTAAACATCGCACATTGAAAAATTGTCATGAAGGCAGTATTGACACCGCATACAGGGAATATGGTGCATGACAACTACACGCGCGCCTACCTGCCAATCTGTAACACTTTTACCTACTTTAGCAATAACTCCCGCCATTTCATGCCCAAAAATGCGCGGTGGTTCAAACAGGGGATAAAGAATCTTTTTGATATCTGATTGACACAATCCTACTACGTGAACTTGAACCAACACCTCGTCATCGGCAAGAGTTGGTACAGGTAATTCCTCATAACTCAGTTGATTAACGCCTCTAAATACCTGTGCTTTCATAATTTCCTCTTAGCCAGCAACCTTAGACTTTAGCAAAAGTTAGGGCAACAATTATCAATTATTGCACCTCAAGAAAGATACGTAAGCAATACTTAGCAACTACGATCAGACAGATAAGTAATAAGGGCGATGCTAGGCAAATTACTCAGAGGACGCTACCAAATTATCGATACCCTTAGTTCTGGAGGGTTTTGTCAAACTTATCTAGCAAAAGACATCTCTGTTGCTGATAGTCCAACTTGCGTCATCAAACAACTTAAGATTGTACCGAGTTTTACAAACTATCTCCCAACCCTTGAGGAGTTGCTAGAACGAGAAGCTGAAGCTTTAAAAAAATTAGGCAGTTATGACAGAGTTCCCCAACTTCTAGCTCATTTTGAAGAAGATAAGGAGTTTTACTTAGTTCAAGAATTAATTGTCGGACATCCCCTTACTGCAGAATTACATCCGGGTGCGCGTTGGAGTGAAAGCCAAGTTACCGAACTACTACAAGAAGTATTAGAAATTTTACAATATATTCACCGCCAAGGATTAATTCATCGAGACATCAAACCTAGCAATTTAATTAGAAGATCGCCAGACAATAAGCTAGTTTTAATCGACTTCGGGGCCGTTAAGCAAGCTTGGACGCAAGTAATTACCAGTGGAGGAAAAACCTCTACCAATTATGCTTTTGGGATCGCTGCTACGATCGCTATCGGGACAGTAGGTTATACTCCCCCAGAACAGGAAAGAGGTTCACCGCGCCCTAATAGTGATATTTATGCGTTAGGGGCGATCGCAATTCAAGCCCTAACGGGATTAGATCCTACCCAAATACTAGAAGATAATGACACTGGAGAGATGTTGTGGCAGGATCACGCTAAAGTTAGCGATCGCCTAGCAACTATTATCAACAACATGGTACGCTACCACTTCAAAGAGCGTTACCAGTCTGCAACGGAGGTAATCCAAGCTTTACAAGTCCAAGCGCCTCCTTTACTTATACAAGTCCCACCAGTTAAAACAAAACCCAAAAATCTCCAAGTCTTGACAGTTTTAGCCGTTGGTTTGGCTACCAGTTTAGCTATCAGTGGCTATTATTTATTCAAATCGCCCCCAACACCCGCACCAAGCAAACAATACAACTTATTTAAAACCACTGGCATCAAAAATTTTACTTTAGCAAAAACTCTAGTAAGTCATTCTCAATCTGTTTGGGCGACTGCGATTAGTGCCAATGGGCAGGTTTTGGCAAGTGGTAGCCAAGATTGTACTATCAAGGTATGGAATGCTTCTACAGGTCAGTTGCAACGTACTCTAATGGGACACAAAGACACTATTCGATCTTTGGCAATGAGTGCGGATGGACGGATTTTAGCTAGTGGTAGTGGAGACACAAAAATCAAGCTATGGAACTTACCTGAAGGAAAGCTAATTAGCACATTTTCCGGTCATTCTAGCC
>JACCVJ010000117.1 GCA_013698215.1 Tatlockia sp.
TTGTTATTGAAGCGCAAAGATTTAGCCCCAGAAGTCAAAAAGCGTTTAGAAGTTATCGATAGCGAGTGTACGGCGCAAGTAAATCGCATGGAATTGATTTTTCGGGCTGCGGAAATGGTAGAAAAACCTGCTGTTCCCAACACTATAACTCGACTCACAGCCATGTCTTTAGCGCAGGTACTACAACAAAGCATTCCTCGATGGCAACAACAAGCTCAAGGGCGCAATTTAACAATAGACGTGGTTTTACCGCAACATCTGCCTACGGTAGTTAGCGATCCAACAATATTAGATCAAGTTCTCACGGGTTTAATTGAAAACTTTACGCGCAATTTGACGGCAGGTAGTCATATTCAAGTCAAAGTTATTCCCGCCGGAAATCAACTAAAATTGCAGCTATTACATCAATCTTTTGCTGGGGAGTGCGATAAATTACCACCTCCTCACGTTAAATCTTTAGGTAAGTTACTGATGTTTCAGCCAGAGACAGGCAATATTAGCCTCAATCTCAATGCCACAAAGTATTTATTTCAAGCCATTGGTGGCAAACTAATTGTCAGGAAACGCCCCGACGAGGGAGAAGTATTAACTATTTTTTTACCGATGGATTTGAGTCATCCGCCGCTATATCAACCTAGTTGCTAGAGTTGTAACTAATTAGCTGGAGGAGTGGGAGCCGTTGCCAATAGAACTGTAAAAGTAGAACCGGATCCTGGCTTACTTTTGATCGAAATCGAGCCGCCAGCGCGTTGCAAAAGTTGGTGAACAATAGTCAAACCCAAACCTGCACCGCTACTATCGTCGGCGGTGGGACGAATGCGGTAAAAACGGTCGAATACTCTAGGGATATCGCGTTCAGCAATGCCGATTCCTGTGTCGCGTACTTCTAGCATTACCCGATTGCCTACCACGCGCGATCGCACCCAAACTTGACCTCCACGCGGCGTAAACTTAATACTATTGTGTAATAAATTGATTGCTATTTGCTTCAGCCAAGACTTGAAACATAGCACTGGCGGTAGTTTTTCTGGTAGGGTATAAGCCAGCATGATCCCTTTTTCCTGTGCTAATGGTTGATAGGTGCTGACTACTCCTGGCACAATTTCGCTGATCCGGACGGCTTGCAAAGGCGTATATTTGGGGATTTGATCGATTTGTAATAGCTCAAGTAAACCATTTATTACCGAATTTTGGCGATCGCACTCAGTATGCAGCATTTGCAAGTAGCGCATTCTTTGCGGCGGTTTGAGGTGGGGTGAATTAAGCAGACTTAAGGCTGTTTTCATATTAGTTAGCGGTGTGCGGAGTTCTTCACTGGAACGACTGAGCAATTCACCCGTAAGATTTACGCTACTCGTCAACTCTTGATTTTGCTGCTGTAATACTGCGGTGCGTTCAATTTTTGTTTTACGCAGTATTTCATCAGTGCGTTGCAATTGTTTGATAACTAATTGATTAATTAGTGTTCCTTGGCTTGGCGCTACAGTAAATAATAAATCCCAATTGTGTAATAGTTCGGTAAGTTGATTAAGACTGCTGTAAGGATTTTTTTTAGCCAAATTTTTTGTTGTTACAGAGACAATTTCTTGCTTAATTCCTGCTAGTACGCGCTCGATTACTGGGGTTTCGTAAGAACAAATTGCTACTAAAGAAGAATTAGGCTTTGGTTTATAGACTTGTTTTGGTGTAGAAAGAACTCTAGTTACTGTTCCCTGGCGCTGAATGCGGCGACGGTGCGCCAAGGCTAAACTACAAAATTGTGGCGACAAAACTAATAGAAAATACTCGCGCTGTAATTTACTTGTGGGCGTTAATTTTACTGATATTAGCGGGGTAATGGAATTATTCTCCCAAGGCTTACAAACCAAACAACTATATATACCTTCACTTAAATTTGTGGTGTTGTAGCGTTCAATTTCTGAGTACCAAATCTTGCCCAGTGGGAGCTTAATCCAAAGCTGGGCGCGGATTTTACGCTCGATCAGCAGATCGATTGTTGCTCGTAATAAAGCTAACAAAGTAGCAGGAGCTACAGACAATAATTGTGGCGGTGGATCGGTACTAAGACTCAATTCATAAAGGCTAAGAGATTGTTTAAAAGAACTGACCATACTTGTTTTTGTGATAATGCCTTGATAGGTACTTTAGAGGAGCCTTTAAAAATTAGCAATTAGCTGTAGGTAATGGCGATCGCGCTTAGGGGGTTATTTGTAGGGATCTATAAAATTTTTATAAAAAAGGGCGGTATGCGTAAAACTCAGTCCCTTCAGGGCTGAGATATAAGCCTAAGAGGGATTTTAATCCCCTATACTTTAGCTATTTTGTGCTGACAATGCTAGCATAAAAATATGATTATTCTTGAGTTTAAAGTCAAAGCTAAGTTAGCCCAGTACAACGCTATTGATGAGGCGATTCGTACCGTTCAATTCATACGGAACAAGTGTTTGAGGTTCTGGATGGATAACTTGAAGGTATCGAAATACGACCTCAACAAATATAGTGCGGTATTGGCAAATGAATTTAGCTTTGCGGATAAACTCAACTCAACAGCAAGGCAAGCCAGCGCCGAACGTGCTTGGAGTGCAATAAGTCGGTTTTTTGAGAACTGCAAGAGAAAGGTAGCGGGATTAAAAGGATATCCCACGTTCCAAAAAAACAACCGTTCTGTAGAGTATAAACATTCTGGCTGGAAACTTGCACGGGATCGTAAGTCAATTACCATAACCGATAAAAACGGGATTGGTAGATTGAAGATGATGGGAACAAGAGACTTAAATTTCTATTCACCAGAACAAATTAAACGAGTGCGTTTAGTTAAAAGAGCAGACGGCTATTACTGCCAATTTGCTATTTCATTTGAACGAAATATAGACTTATTGCCAACTCATAAAACCATTGGTTTAGATGTTGGATTAGAGTCTTTTTACACTGATTCGTCAGGTAATAAAGTTGAGAATCCTCGCTTTTACCGCACTGGAGAAAGAAAGCTAAAGCGCAATCAGAGACTTGTTTCTCGTAAAGTAAAAGGGTCTAGCAATAGAAATAGAGCTAAAACCGTTTTAGGTAAAGTTTACCTCAAAATAAGTAGACAACGTAAAGACCATGCTGTGAAATTGGCAAGGTGCGTAATCACATCTAACGATGTAGTAGCCTATGAAGACTTGAGGATTAAGAACTTAGTTAAAAATCACTGTTTAGCCAAATCAATAAATGATGCTGGATGGTATCAATTTAGAGTTTGGTTAGAGTATTTTGGTAAAATATTTAAGCGGATAACTATTGCTGTTAATCCTGCCTATACAAGTCAAGAATGTTCAGATTGCGGCGTAATTGTCAAAAAATCACTCTCTACTC
This sequence comes from Tatlockia sp., assembly GCA_013698215.1. Classification (GTDB taxonomy): domain Bacteria; phylum Cyanobacteriota; class Cyanobacteriia; order Cyanobacteriales; family Chroococcidiopsidaceae; genus Aliterella. Next base: position 3,355 of record JACCVJ010000117.1, read on the forward strand.
GTACTCATATTTGTCAATGTGGATGCGTATTAGATCGTGATGTAAATGCCGCGCTAAACATATTAAACAAAGGACTGAGTACCGTAGGGCATACGGGAACTTTTGCACTAGATGCAAGCAACGCTTCTGGAGAAATGACCTCTACTTTGGCTGGAGAAATCCTGTTAGAGCAAGTCATCTCGTAGAGAGAAGAATCTCAGTGGCTAAAGCCCTGAGAGTGTCAATGGGATAGTTGAGGTGTAGGCTAGGATTAGATCCAATAAAGCAGAAGTAGAGTTACGAGTTTCGCGCTGTACCTTTGATTAATTTACGCACGCAAACGATGAAACAAGAGAAGACGCGCGATTCTTTATTTACTGTTCTATTGCCAATAGCTTTAATTTTTGGTTTGGTTCTGCTTTTGAGTTTAAATGTTGAATCCTCCGGCATTCCCGAAGCCAGCGACCCCTTAGAATCCGGGCTTAAGGTGCTAGTTGGCTACTTAGCGGTGGCAGCCGAAATCGCCGCTGCTTTAGTAATTGGGGGGGCAATTATACGCGCAATAACTAGCT
>JACCVJ010000119.1 GCA_013698215.1 Tatlockia sp.
AAAGTAACTGCTGCTAAAGAGCCAATTACACTGCTAGGCTCTGGTACAGGCTGCGCCGCCAGACCAGTCAATGACCGACTACCGCCAATCTCTCCTAACGAACTAGCCGCACCAGTAGCTAAGTTAACAGTGTACAAAACAGAATCTGAGGCAGCATAGGCGGTATTTCCGCCATTACCATCAGCGAAAATATCAAATCCTCCCGTAGGACTAAAGTCAATGCCTAGAGAGCCAATTGTCACCAGAGTGCCAGCATTAGGAGGATTCTGCAAAGTCAAGACATCAAGGTTAGAGTCTATGTCAAATAGCTGAGTTGTCCGAGTAGGAGGCGTTACTCCTGCGGGGCTAGGCGCTCCGAGAAATGAATTTGTGTAAGCTGCACCAGTAAGATTAGGATTAACTCCAAAATTGGCATCCCCGGCAGCATAGGCTAAGGTTCCATCAACTGAAGTTGCACCAGTATCTACATTGATGCGGAAGTTTGCATCATTGCTACCACCAACAACCCGTAAACGATCGACAACGGGGTTGAAATCTACTCCTGATAAAGCTCCTACTGATAAAGGAACATCAAGGGAACTACTGAAGGTTGCTGATCCCGTGCTGGAGTCAATTTTGTAAATATTGTTGCTACTTGCAAGCCCGTAAAGCTGACCATCGGCTGGACGGTAGTCAATTCCTAATAAGTTGCCAATGACTCCTGTAACTTGGACAAAGCTAGCAGCAGCAGGACTTGCGGAGTCAAAATTAACTAGAGTGTTGTCTCTAGTTAAACCAGTCAAACCTACAGCTTGAACTTGAGGGGCGATCGCAACGCCCGATGTAACGGCTATTAATGCGATCGCACCTAAACTTAGCTTATTCATAAATTAGATTCCAATGTAATTTTTTATTCAAGCTCTAAATAAAGTGTGTTTTAACTAACGCTCATTTTCCAGACCGAAAAATGTTCATTTTTTGCTCACTTCTTTACATGAGTTTTGTGTATATTATTTTGATTTTGGATTGAAGTAAATCGGTCTTTATGTATATTTACTGAGAAAGCCTCAAAATTGCTACACTGATAAAGAATAAAAAGCACAGGATGTCAAGCTTGTGAGCCAATAAATTGAGTAAGTAAAATTGTTAACTAACCAAACAAATAGTAGCCTTATCAAAACTGAAGCGCTAATAGCTGACAGGTGTAAGCGGACAGACTATGCTAATAGAAACCAAATTTACTTTAAAAGAGTCTGGTTTCAAAATAGGTAACAACTCTATCGATACCTGTCTTAGCTTATATGCTTAAAGATACGCATTCTAGCGCTGGGTCATCTCCGGTGTGGGATGAACTAAACCGCGCCCAGCCTGATTCTACCCAACTTGACAACATCAAAACTCAAATAGATTTGGTGCTGTTAGCGTTGGAATCCTTAGCGGGTATTGGGTCTGAGGCTATGCTGCAAGCCGCATCAGCGCTGAATCTAGAATCAAAAATACCCGATCGCCTGACTTTGTGGCGATTGCGCCAATCAAATCCTTTACGCAAAGGTGAAGGTGGACGCAAAAAGCTAGATATAGAAGAAGCGCGAAGTCTGGTGTTAATTGGCTGCTTCCTCGCCAAACAGCACCAAGAACTAATCCGCCGTGCCATTGACTTGCTCGAACAAGCCGCCCAAAATGACAGCGAACCTCATAAAACGGCAATACTTGGAGATTATCTTGATGCTTTTAACAACACCTACTTAGAACGCATGGAAGACGATCGCAACATTTCTACCGAAAACCTAACTCAATTAGCATTCAAACTTTTAGTAGATTTGCTGTTTTATAGTAGTCCCGGAGGTCATCGGCGTTTGTGGTTGGCACTTTTAGATCGCAGTCAAAAATAACTAGCTCCTCACCAGGAGATTTGATTAAAAAAAATTCCCAACTCACACCGATCAAAACTATTACCCACTATGTCCTTATCAAATTCGGTTCTACATCGCTATAATCCCCCTACTTGTACGCTGCAAGTTGTGGCTCATAGTTCGCCTGTATCCCGTTGGGTAGGTTCTAAGGTAGTAAAAGAAGTACAGTTTGACTTACGTTTTGACGATCCAAGATCCCCGTCCGAGAAACAATTTAGCATTACAGGCGATCGCCAGCAATTAGAATCTCTCCACACAGTAGTTACAGACTATATTCAAGAGTTACTCAGCTTATCGCCAGAAAGCTTTGCAGCTTTAGGTCAAGAAACACTGTCACCACCAGTAGACGTTGAAAGCGATGTGTGGCTATTGCCTGCGGAGGATATTCCGCCCAAACCTGCAGAGGGCGATCGCCTAATTGCTCAAAGTAATTCTTTTGCCATTAAACCAGCATCAAAAGTAGCTTATAACCTATTTCTCGGAGCTTTAGCTACACCAGAAACGGGGGATTTTGTCCAACTTAGCGTACTGCAACTATTTGATTTAGCTACTGCTCTTGATGAATATAAGAGCGATCTAATCGCCTTACCAACTATTGGTCGCAACTCTCAAAATTCTTCCCCTCTTTTAGCTTGGGCAAATATTGCCGCAGTGTTGCTGTTAGGTGTGGGCGTTACGGCGGTAGGATTGCAAGTTTTTAATCGTCCTAATTCTCCCCAAACCGCTAAGAATCGTCCTAAAACCACTACTAATACCCAAGTTGCCCTTGCCCCCTCACCATTTCCGAGCTTATCTCCGGCGACAATCTTAGTACCGTCACCCAATAGTAGTATTCCTGCCAAAGGTGCGATCGCTACACCAAGTACGGCTCCAATTCCCCAAACGGTAACACCCGCCACTAAAACTAATCCTGTACCTAACGGCTTACCACCCCAACCAATAGTTATTAATCCTACGGCGGCACAAACTACTACCACTACGACTACCGTAACTGTTCCTGGAGCAAGTAATCGTACAACGCCACCGATTGCTATTTTACCCAGTCCTAAGTTATCATCCTCAGCCACTCCTAGCCCTACCACAACAAAGACTACTGTAGTAGCCCAACAAGATAATAATTCTAGGGAAGCGCCAACACCACCCAAGCCTATTACTACCGCTACCCGTACCGCTTTTGTTGCCAATCCTCAAGTAACTGAAGTTAGCGATTACTTTAACGGGCGTTGGGAGCCGCCTGCTAACTTGAGGAGTTCTTTAGAGTACAGCATTGTTTTAGATGTAGACGGTAGCATTCAAGTTATTGAACCCTATGGATTACCCGCAAGAACATATCTCGATCGCACAGGAATGCCTTTAATTGGCGAACGCTTTGTTTCAGCAAACCAAAATGGTCAAAGTCCTAGAATCCGCTTGCGATTTAATCCTAGCGGCAAAGTCCAAGCCTTCTTAGAAGCGGGTGATGCTAGGTAAAGTAAAGATTTTTTAAGTTTTGTTAACTTGAATACTAAAATACTTAGCCATATAGCCGAATATTGAGTATTAATTCTTATTGCTGTTTTGCACAAAGCAAAGTACCTGTTTTAGGTTCTATTGAATTGAGGAGTGGTTATATGGCAGGGCAAATGTGTTGGTTATCTAGATATGGCAATGATGGTGAAAAAATACTGCATTTGCAGACGCAAACAAGTAGTTCTTGGCAACCTTATACAGCTTTTCGCCATCTTGCCGTACCCGACTATCGCGTACCAGGAGGATCTAAAGGTTGGGCAACCTACCAAAAACTGCTAAAAGCAGGCTGGACTTTAGTACCTAGTGCTAGAGCTAAAGAATTTGCCCCGATGGAAGTAGAAGTTTTTAATAACCACTAGGAGAACCTTCGCCGCGAGGATCGGCGGCTCCTTCAAGTTTATTATCCGAGGTAACAACGATCGCATTGGCATTTCCCCAAGGACTTCGCACAACTATTTTATGTCCCCGTCGTTTTAGTTCGGCAATAGTAGCTGTATCTAAACCAAAAGGCTGTATTCTCAGTTCGTCAGGCAACCATTGATGATGAATGCGGGGAGCAGAAACCGCTTCCCCGGCGTTCATATCGTAGGCTAGAACGCCCAGAATAACTTGCAAAACCGTAGTAATAATTGTGCTGCCACCAGGCGCACCTGTTGCCATTTTGAGGCGATTATTTTGGGTGACTATCGTGGGTGTCATGCTAGAAAGGGGAGTTTTACCTGGTGCGATCGCATTAGCGTCTCCGCCAATTAATCCGTAAGCATTGGGTACGCCAGGAGCGGCGGCAAAATCGTCCATTTCATCGTTAAGTAAAATACCTGTTCCCGGCGTAACTACACCAGAACCAAAGCCGTAATTAACAGTAAAAGTTAAGCTAACGGCGTTGCGCTGTTCGTCTACTACGGTTAAATGGCTAGTGTCGGGCGATTCAGCTTTGGTAAAGCGTTCTAAAGTAGCTTTATCGACGGGTTTTACTCTAGTTGAAGGGGTGGCATTGACGCGGATTTCTTGCCGTCTTTTGGCTGCATATTCTGGACTAATTAGCTGTTGTACTGGCACTTTGACAAAATCGGGATCGCCTAAATATTCCGATCTATCAGCGTAGGCAATTCGCATCGCTTCTACCATTAAGTGCAGTACGTCCGGGTTATGCCATCCTTTGGCTTTTAGATCGGTGTCACCAATGAGATTTAATATCTGTAATAAGTGTACGCCCCCAGATGAAGGCGGCGGCATAGAGCAAATTCGCGCTTTTTGGAAAGTACCGCAAACTGGGGTGCGCCAAATAGGTTTATAAGTTTTTAAGTCTTCTAAAGTAACTAAACCGCCATTAGTTGCCATGTCTTTTGCGATCGCCCGGGCAATATTTCCGGTATAAAAACTCTGAGGCTCGGTAGCAATTTGCTGTAAAGTTTTTGCTAAATCGCGCTGTATTAACTTATCTCCAGCCGCGTACATTGTGCCGTTGCGCGTAAAAACCTGTCGAGCGGCTTGATTACTCAAAATTAGCTTTTTGCGGCTTTCCACCGCCCCTACAAACCGTTCTGTTACGACAAACCCTTCTTGAGCGTACTTAATAGATGGAGCAACTAATTTCGCCCAAGGTAATTTTCCATACTGGCGATGCACTTGATAAAGTCCGGCGACTGTACCCGGTACGCCCACAGACAAATAGCCATCAATACTTAAATTTGGGCGTACTTTGCCTTGAGCATCTAAATACATATTTTTGGTAGCTTTTAAAGGAGCGCGTTCGCGGAAATCTAACGCCTTCATTTCCGTTTTATTGGCTTGATGTAAGAGTAAAAAACCGCCGCCACCAATTCCCGCCGAAAAAGGTTCAACTACAGAAATAGCAAAAGTTGTTGCTACCGCAGCATCTACCGCATTACCACCAAGGCGCAATATCTCTAACCCTGCTTGACTTGCTAAAGGATGGGCGGATACTACCATTCCCCGTTTAGTTGTTAGTGGTTGGAGAAAAGCCGCAAAGGTTGGTTGAGCGGAAAAAAAAGCTAGAAAAACTAATAAAGGTAAAGTAAAGCTACAAACATTAGGCATAATTGGTAAGAAAATAAGCCGAGCATTTAGCAATTATGCACTTTTGAGCCATAAAAACTACAAACCTACGTTACAGGCTGAGTTGTCATTTCGTAGAGGTCATCGTCATGTTCGGCTTTGATATTGCAGCGTTCGGTACTGTAAACAAAAACTCCCCCAGTTTCAATTTTATAAACCCAAGCATGAAGGGTAAGCTGACCGCTATAGAGTTTTGAATGAACAATTGGATAACTCCGCAAGTTTTCAATTTGAGTTAAAACATTTTCTTCAATGGCTGCACTTAAACGTTCTTCATCTCCATAGCCTTGGTAATGTTCCTCAATTATCATCCGCGTAGCTTCGGCGTACTTTAACCAATCTCGAACTAAAGGAGTTTTTTCCATTAAACTATTTACGTGCAGTAGCCCTTTCATTGCGCCACAGTGAGAATGACCGCAAACAATAATATTTTTAATGCCTAATTCTTGAATAGCGTATTCAATCGCCGCACCTTCTGCGCCCGTAGTTGTGCCGTAGGGAGGGATAATATTACCTATATTGCGAATAATAAACAGTTCCCCAGGTTCGGTTTGAGTAATCAAATTAGGGTCAATTCGAGAATCGCAGCAAGTAATAAACAAAATTCTGGGATGCTGTCCTAAAGACAGTTGCTCAAACATCTCCCGGTGGCTGCTAAAGTAATGACTTTGAAAATGATGTACACCTTTAAGCAACTTCCGCATAAAGCTATGAATCCTTTGTAGTGGCAAGATTGTTTTAATTTATTGTGCTGTAGGCGATCGCGTAGTATTGGTTTTTACAGCAATTGACCAAATTCCCCAACTTTCTGCCATATTTTTGCGATTAATTGGCGATCGTCTGAGTCAAACCAGGCAATTTCTGGATAAGCTTTAAACCAGGTACGCTGACGTTTAGCAAATTGGCGCGTATGTAAAACTGTTAACTTTTTCGCTTCAGATAAGCTAACATTGCCTAGCAAATATTCTTTAATTTCTTGGTAGCCTAAAGTATTTAGCAAAGGCAAATCAACACCGTATTTTTGACACAGAAACTCTACTTCTGCAACTAATCCCGCCTCGATCATTTGTTCAGTACGCTGTTCAATGCGCTTTTGTAAGTCTTCCGTGTTAGGACAATCTAAGCCAATTTGTAAAATGGGATATTTGGGCGGATTTTCCCCTTGTTGTTCAGAAATCGGGCATCCTGTAACATAAAACACTTCTAACGCTCGTAATGTCCGCACCCCATCGTTAGCATGGATTTTTTGCGCCGCTACTGGGTCTACTTGTTGTAACATAGCGTAGAGTTGGAGTTGACCAAGCTTTTGCAATTGACCTCGCAATTCATAATTAGGTGCAACTCTAGGAATTTTCAACCCCTGCACTATCGAGCGAATATATAACCCCGTTCCCCCCACCAATAAAGCTGGAGAAACAGCAGAAGTGATTAATCCTTGGGCTTGCTGCTGATAGTCTGCTAAAGTCAAAGTCTCTGTAGGTTCGCAAATATCAATCAAATAATGCGCTGCTGCTTTTTGCTCTGCTAAAGTGGGTTTTGCCGTCCCAATATCAAACTCGCGGTAAACTTGACGCGAATCGGCGCTGATAATTATCGCCTTTAACCTTTTTGCCAAAGCTAAAGCCAAGCTAGATTTTCCTGTAGCCGTAGCGCCGCAAATTACAATCAAACTAGAATTAGAATAAATAGCTGGGTACGTCCCTTAAATAAATTGGTCTTTAGACTGCTCTAACGTCGCCCTAAAGCCTTTTATGTTAGACTTAATAACTGATTCCTTGTTTTATAAGCCAATAGGCGATTGTAACCTTATTTTGGAGGACCTATTTTATGACGAGTAGCTACGGTGCAGATCAGATCCGAGTTCTGAGAGATTTGGAACCCGTCCGGATGCGACCGGGTATGTACATCGGCACTACCGGGCCTAGGGGACTCCATCATTTAGTTTACGAGGTAGTAGACAATTCGATTGATGAAGCTCTGGCGGGACACTGCACCCATATAGAAGCAGCACTCAACGCCGATGGTTCAGTAACCGTCACTGATGACGGGCGAGGGATTCCCACCGATACCCACCCCCAAACCGGAAGATCGGCACTAGAAACTGTAATGACAGTTTTACACGCTGGGGGCAAGTTTGGCGACGGCGGTTACAAAGTTTCGGGAGGTTTGCACGGCGTTGGTATTTCGGTCGTCAATGCTCTATCTGAGTTTGTAGAAGTTACGGTATGGCGAGATAAGCGCGTATTCACGCAAAGATTTGAGCGCGGTATTCCCATCGGCGACCTCCAGTCAAAACCATACAAAGAACCACGTACTGGAACTTCTATCACTTTTAAGCCAGACACAGAAATTTTTACTGTCGGGATAGAGTTTGATTACGTTACTTTAGCTAGTCGTTTGCGAGAATTGGCTTATTTGAATGCGGGAGTGAAAATAACTTTCACCGATAGCCGCCTAGAATTGCTCAAAAGCGATGAGCCAAAAACAGAAACTTACGAATATGCAGGCGGTATTAAAGAATATATCTCCTACATGAACCGTGATAAGCAACCTCTGCATGAAGAAATTATCTATGTGCAGGGAGAACGCAACAACGTCCACGTAGAAGTATCTTTGCAGTGGTGTACAGATTCGTATACAGATAACGTGCTGGGTTTTGCTAATAATATTCGTACTGTAGACGGCGGAACGCACCTAGAAGGATTGAAGGCGGTGCTGACGCGAACAATGAATGCGATCGCTCGTAAGCGGAATAAAATCAAAGAAAATGAACCAAACCTTAGCGGCGAACACGTCCGGGAAGGCTTGACGGCGGTTATTTCTGTTAAAGTTCCCAATCCAGAATTTGAAGGACAAACCAAAACCAAGTTAGGCAATACCGAAGTTAGAGGTATTGTTGATTCCTTGGTAGGAGAAGTTTTAACGGAGTATTTAGAATTTCGTCCCCCTGTCGCCGACCAAATTTTAGATAAAGCAATTCAGGCATTTAAAGCCGCCGAAGCCGCTCGTCATGCGCGAGAATTAGTTAGACGCAAGTCTGTATTAGAATCGTCACCCTTACCCGGAAAACTAGCAGATTGCAGCACTAGAGATCCCAGCGAATCGGAAATATATATAGTTGAAGGAGATAGTGCGGGAGGGTCAGCTAAACAAGGACGCGATCGCAGATTCCAAGCAATCCTACCTTTGCGCGGTAAAATCCTCAATATCGAAAAAACTGACGATGCCAAAATTTACAAAAACACTGAAATCCAGGCACTAATTACCGCCCTCGGATTAGGTGTTAAAGGCGAGGAGTTCGATCCCTCTCAACTGCGCTACCACCGCATAGTAATTATGACTGATGCTGACGTAGATGGCGCGCACATCAGAACCCTAATCTTGACGTTCTTCTATCGTTATCAGCGCAGTCTGGTAGAGCAAGGATATATCTATATTGCTTGTCCTCCTCTGTATAAAGTTGAGCGCGGACGCAATCACTATTACTGTTACAGCGAACGCGAACTTACTAACTTGACTCAAAACGAGTTTCCCGCCAACGCTAACTACACTATCCAGCGTTTTAAAGGTTTGGGTGAAATGATGCCAACGCAACTATGGGATACCACTATGAACCCTGAATCGCGCACCTTGAAACGGATAGAGATTGAAGATGCTGCCGAAGCCGATCGCATATTTACAGTGTTGATGGGCGATCGCGTTGCTCCTAGGCGCGAATTTATCGAAACCTATGGCCCTCGCCTCAACTTCGCAGAACTTGATATTTAAGCATATAGCTTAAGTATTTCTTGCCTTAGCCAGCCCCAAAAATAACAAAGTTGGGGCTGGCTTTAGAATTTTTAACAGTAATTCTCATCAAATTGCTTTAATCTAACGATTTAGTGGCTTTTAATTTTTCCCCTCTATTCCAGAAAACTTAACCTTAAAATTTGGAAATTTACATGAGTAGCAATTTAGCAACAAAATTACGTGAAGGGACTAAAAAAGCCCACAGCATGGCGGAAAACATGGGTTTTGTGAAGTGCTTTTTAAAAGGAGTGGTAGAAAAAAATTCTTACCGCAAGCTAATCGGCAATTTCTATTTCATCTACAGCGCGATGGAAGAAGAAATGGATCGCCACAAAGATCATCCTTTACTAGGCAAAATTTACTACCAGCAGCTAAACCGCCAGCGCAGTTTAGAGCAAGATTTGAGCTTTTATCATGGTGCGGATTGGAAGTCGCAAATCGTACTTTCTCCCGCAGGTCAAGCTTATGTAAACCGGATTCGGGAAATTGCTAATTCTGCTCCCGAATTGCTGATTGCTCACTCCTACACTCGCTACATTGGCGACTTGTCAGGGGGACAAATCCTCAAAAACATTGCTGTCCGGGCGATGAACCTAGCAGAAGGCGAAGGTACAGCTTTTTATGAGTTCCAAGACATTCCCGACGAAAAGCAGTTTAAAGTCGGCTACAGACAAGCTTTAGACGAGCTACCTATAGATGACGCTACAGCAAGTCGCATTGTTGAAGAAGCAAACGCCGCTTTTGGTATGAATATGAAGCTATTTCAAGAAATGGAAGGTAGCTTGATTAAATCTATTGGACAAATGTTGTTTAATACTCTCACCCGTCGCCGCAATCGTGGTAGCACAGAACTTGCTACTGCTGAGTAAGCAATAAGTAGAGTTTTTGGGGGTAGGTTTGGTAGTTTTTTTTGGTGAGAAGCTGGGAAAAGTTACGAAATCTGCCCCTTGATTTTTGGCAAACTAGGCTAAAGAAGAATGAATCTTGATGTAGAAATGTTGCTATAAATCTTAATGTAGAGACGTTGCAATGCAACTATAAATCTTAATGTAGAGACGTTGCAATGCAACGTCTTAATGTAGAGAGACGTTGCAATGCAACGTCTCTACAATGTTTTAAAATACTAAATACTATAACTACACCTGTATTAATTTTCTCAATGGCTGCAAAACTTCCTGTAACGGTAATCACTGGCTTTCTGGGTAGCGGTAAAACTACTCTAATTCGTCATCTGCTGCAAAATAACCAAGGGTTACGAATCGCTGTATTAGTCAACGAATTTGGCGAACTAGGAATTGATGGCGACATTCTCAATTCTTGCCAAGTTTGCCCCGATGATGCCGACGAAAAAGCAAATATAGTTGAATTAACTAACGGGTGTTTGTGTTGCACCGTCCAAGAAGAATTTTTGCCGACAATGTTGGAATTGCTCAAGCGACGAGACAAACTAGATTGGATTTTGATCGAAACTTCGGGGTTAGCTTTACCAAAACCATTAATAAAAGCCTTTCGCTGGCAAGAAATTCGTAACGCTGCAACGGTTGACTCAGTGATTACGGTAGTTGATTGCGAAGCCGTAGCTAAGGGGACGTTTGCCAGCGATCCGCAAGCCGTGGACACCCAAAGACAGGCAGATCCTAATCTAGAACACGAAACGCCCTTACAAGAGCTATTTGAGGATCAGTTAGCTTGCGCTGATTTAGTGATTTTAAATAAGACGGATTTAGTCGATCAGGCTACCCAAGAAAGCGTACTAAATTCGATTAAGCCTGAACTACCCCAAGGCGTAAAAATTGTAAAGTGCGATCGCACAGGGCTAGATTTATCTATCCTTTTGGGCTTACAAGCGGCGGTAGAAGACAATCTAGATAACCGTCCCAGCCATCACGACACTGAAGAAGAACACGACCACGATGACGAAATTAATTCAACCCACATAATTTTAAATCGCAGTTTCAACCCCACAACCTTACAAGCACAGTTGCAACAACTCGCCCAAGAGCAAGATATCTATCGAATTAAAGGGTTTATCTCTGTCCCAAACAAGTCTATGCGGCTAGTTTTGCAGGGCGTAGGGACACGATTTGAGCAATTTTACGATCGCCCCTGGAAACAAGATGAATTAAAGCAAACAAAGCTAGTTTTTATCGGACGCAAACTTAACCCCGCAGCTATTGAGTCGCACTTAGCCGCCATACCTGCCTAAATTACTCAAAATAAATCCCTAAATGATTAGCAACGGGACGCTGACGCATAGGGACGCGGGTATGAATAGGTGCATTTAATACCTTTGGTTGCCCATGTTGTTCCATAACTAAGGTTGAAGAACCGCCACCGTCGAGATTTAAAACCGTGTAAACACCCAACTCTATAAAAATATCTCTCAACTGAGCTAAATTAAGTCCCTCACTGTAGAAAGGCTGACGACCATCTACCACAATAATCCACAATTTGTCCCCAGCTTCGTTAATTCCTACGGCGGTACAAGGCAAAAATTTAGCCTCCGACTCATCAATGTCTAAAGGTATCGGTTCGCCACGTTCTACCAGCAACCTATTACCAGAGATAGCTTGAATAGTACCTTCTGGACACTTTTCGGCGCGAATTTGAATTGAGTTACTGGGAGAAATACACATTACTGGCCAAATTTTTTCGCCTGGAGAGTAGATATTGCCATTAGAAATAGCTTGCCCTAATATGTTGACGCGATCGCCAACGTGCGGATAATAATTCCAAGGGTTATGCTCGTAAAAAGGCATAAAAAAGCTGGCATTAATTGCAAGTTTTACTCCAAACTCGCTTAAAAAGCTTGAAGTTGTCCGGGCTTTAACTTCTTTGCCATCCGTACTGGGTGTTCCGGGGGTAACTAAAAACTTCAGATTAGGGGTAGTTAAGTCAATAGTGACAATATGCAGCATAGTTTGGCGCGGTGTAGAACGAAATTCACGCTGATAACTAACGCCCGGAAACAATGGTTGCTCTAAATCTGTACGGGGTGGACGAGTTAAACCTAAACCGCCATAAATTAGTAATAGCAAAGCTACAAAGCTTATGACCATCATTAAAATAATTTGCCCAATATTAGGTCTACGCCTGGGAGTCGTGGGATATTTTTTTCTTAACATATCTAAAATAATTACTTAGATTTGCGAACAGTTTGTTAGAAATCAGCTACTAATTTAGCTCTAGCAACAAAACTTAAACACCAAATAGCACAGCAGGTTGCAGCCCTTGTTGTAGAGTGAGAACAATTAGCCGTATTCACTGGGCGATTAATAAATCAAAGGGAAAATACTCATGGTAGAACGTGGTTCTAAAGTGCGGGTTCTCAGACCAGAATCTTACTGGTTTCAAGATGTCGGAACAGTAGCTTCAATTGACCAAAGTGGCATTCGCTACCCGGTAATTGTGCGCTTCAATAACCTAAATTATGCAGGTATAAACACCAATAATTTCGCCACCAGCGAACTATTGGAAGTAGCCAAACCCACCGCAAAAGCTAAAAAAGCCTCTACGGCTGCTCCTGGCGGTCAGCAAACCACCCTCGACGAGCGTACCCGCACCACAGGGCAAGGTACGCCTTCAAAGCCAGCAGCTTCTAACCCGGCGGCTAGTCCAGAGTCTGGCGATAGCAGTAGTGTGGTAGTAGGCGATGCTAACCAAGGTACGGAATCTCGGTAAATTGTGCCTGAACTGCCTGAAGTTGAAACAGTCCGGCGCGGTTTAGATAAAGTTACACTAAACCAAGAAATTACGGGGGGCGATGTGCTACTTAGTCGCACGATCGCCTACCCGCTTTCTAATGATGAATTTTTGAAGGGATTGCAAAAAAATGCGATCGCTAACTGGCAACGTCAGGGTAAATATTTGCTGGCACAGTTAAGTAATTATAGCTATCTTGGCGTACATTTGCGGATGACAGGACAATTGCTTTGGGTTCATCCTACTGCACCATTACACAAGCATACGCGAGTAAGATTATTTTTTGGAGGCGATCGCGAATTGCGGTTTGTCGATCAACGGACTTTTGGTCAAATGTGGTGGGTTCCCCAAGAAAAGGTGATTTCATCAGTAATTACGGGACTTGCAAAATTAGGTTTAGATCCTTTCAGCCTAGAGTTTTCAGTAGAATATCTAGCCGCAAAACTCAACAATAGCCGCCGTTCGATTAAAGCAGCTTTGTTAGATCAAACAATTATTGCGGGAATTGGCAATATTTACGCAGATGAAGCATTATTTATCGCTAAAATACCGCCTGCAACATTATGTAATTGCTTGCAAATTGAGCAAATAACAGCATTAAGAGCGGCGATTATTCAGGTACTAGAAGCCAGTATTGCGGCAGGTGGGACTACTTTTAGCGATTTTTTGAACGTAGAAGGGATTAACGGCAATTACGGCGGTGTAGCGTGGGTTTACAACCGCACAGGCAACCCTTGTCGAATTTGCGGTACGCCAATTGAGCGAATTAGGTTAGCTGGGCGATCGTCTCACTTTTGCCCCCACTGTCAGGGGAAAATCTATTTGTAGAGACGTTGCCCCAATATTTGTAGAGACGTTGCAGTGCAACGTCTCTACAATAATTATCGTTTTTTTCACTTGACTAAGTGCGTAAACGTTCTAGAATCTCTAAGTACGCATTAAGCATTAAAGCAAGTTATGGCAGTCAAAAAAGGCGATTCAGTCCGTGCTGTCCGAGAAAAGTTAGAAAATAGTTTAGAAGCTCAAGCTAGTGACATCCGTTTTCCACCTTATCTGTTTGAAACTAAAGGTCAGGTGGTGGATATTAGAGGAGAATACGCCTTAGTAGTGTTTGGACAAGTACCTACGCCGAATATTTGGCTGCGTGTAGATCAATTAGAACAATTTACCCCCTAGCGCGATCGCCTTTTGTCTATGCAAGCTGCTGTTTCATCTCCTCTCATCTGCAATTCACCCCGCGTTACTATCATTGGCGCGGGTAAAGTTGGCAGCACTTTAGCCCAAAAAGTTGTCGAGAAAAACTTAGCTGATGTCGTGCTGCTAGATGTAGTTCAGGGAATGGCCCAAGGGTTAGCATTAGACTTAGTAGAAGCTAATGGCATTTCCCGGTGCGATCGCCAAATTAAGGGAACAACAGACTACGCAGACACCGTTGACTCCGATGTAGTAGTAATTACGGCAGGATTACCGCGTAAACCGGGGATGAGTCGAGATCAATTGATGCAGACTAACGCCAAAATAGTTGTAGAAGCGGCAACCAATGCGATTACTTATTCTCCCAATGCAATTTTAATTGTCGTTACAAATCCTTTGGATGTCATGACTTACCTCGCATGGCAAGCGACAAAGTTACCGCGCGATCGCATTATGGGAATGGCGGGGGTTTTAGATTCCGCCCGGTTTCAGGCGTTTATTGCGATGGAATTAGGCGTATCGGTGCTGAATGTGCAAACCATGGTTTTAGGCAGTCACGGCGACCTTATGGTTCCCTTAGCGCGTTATTCTACGGTAGCTGGTGTGCCAATTACAGAATTAATGAATGAAGCGACAATTGAGCGTTTAGTGACTAGAACTCGTAACGGTGGCGCAGAGATTGTTGAATTGATGCAGACGGGAAGTGCTTATTTTGCTCCGGCGGCATCTATTTGTTTAATGGTGGAATCAATACTACTCAACCAATCGCGTTTATTGCCTGTAGCGGCCTACTTGCAAGGTGAGTATGGATTAAAAGATATTTTTATCGGCGTTCCCTGTAGTTTAGGCTGCGGTGGGATTGCGAAGATATGGGAATTAAAACTTACGGATGCTGAATTAGCTGCGCTTCATACTT
>JACCVJ010000129.1 GCA_013698215.1 Tatlockia sp.
CCGCAGCCCCAACAAGTGTAATAATTGCTGTCGTCATCACCACATAGCCAAATCCGCGCCGCGCAAAGTTGGCTGTGAGCGATCGCATACTGCGATTAGTTCGGGTTAAGACACGCAGCAATCGCAATCCCCGGACTGCTCGCGTAGTTTGTAAAATTCGCATTACGCGCGCAAACCGCAACGCTCGTAAGGCGGGTAAAAGCAGTGATATTGCTGTGAGCCAGTTCGTTTTAAGATAAGAAACTTTGCGGGGTGCAAGGAATAATCTGAGGACAAACTCTAAAATAAATACACCCCAAATAGCAATGCTAATCGCATCGAGAAGCGGCGTTAGACCCAAAGTTAGTTCCACCACAAATAGACCTAGCCAGACAAAGCTCAACATCAGCATTGGCAGTTCCAGCCAATCCTCAAGCTGCTGCAATATTTGCTGTTGCTCGTGTTCTATTGCTTGCTTTTCAGGTCGATCGAATTGCTGCATTGGGGTTCAATCCTATGATTTAGCGTCAGGCGCTTCTAGCACAATGACATCAACCAGCGGTGTCGCATTAAAGTCTTTCAATAGGTGACTTTGAATGGCTTCAGTGAGATCAGTCCGAATTTGTTCAGCTGATCGCGTCGCCTCTGACTGACGCTGAACATACACTACACACAGCAATGTATTTTGCCCCGGAATGTTCGCTCTGGTAAACCGAACATTGGACTCGACCAGTTGAGCAGAATCATTTTGCTTCACCACCTGCTGCAACTGGGCATTTGCCCGCTGTGCGCGACTCGAGCGCTCTAAGTTAGGCGGACTGGAAAATTGCCAGATCAGTAAGCCTGTCAGCACGATCACACTGATCCCCACCGAGATTGGAAAGACGCCGTGCTTGCCCCGCTGATAGCGCGCTCCCTGTGTTGAGAGTCCAAACAGGCGAAACACCAAAGCCGCAGACAGGTTAATGCCACCCAGTTGCAGCAGCAGCACAAAGAGTCCGTTGCTGACTAAATCCCACCGTCCGATCGCACCTGCCATACCGACAATGCCTGCGGGTGGAGCCAGTGAAGCTGCGACCAGCATTCCAGTTGCGGCTCCCGATACCAAACTGCTGCGATCAGACTGAACTAAAGTCAGTGCTCCCGCCGCTCCTGCCGCTAGCGGAATCAAAACAGAAACTGTAGAAATTTGGCTGGTGTCGATCATCAAGTTCGTCGGAATCTGCTGCTGAAGTATCCAACTCAGTAGGGCAGTTGTGGCAATCGTGACGCTTAAAGCGGCAAAATATCGCACAATGCTGCGCCAGAGGAGTTGGCGATCGCCCCTTGCCGTTGCCAGCGCCGTATTCATGGCAGGTCCTGCAAACGGAGCCAGCAGCATCGCCGCAACTAGCAGGTAACTTGTGTTGGTATACAAGCCAATCCAAACCACGACCCCAGCGATCGCCGCATAACTGAGAAATCCTTTCCAAGAGCCGGTACTTTGTAAACCCGATAGGAAAATTTCGATCGGGCTGCGCTCTTCTACATTGGTGACTTGATCAGGAGCAGCATCAGCGGGCGGATGCAAAGCCATGATTCCGGTTGGCAGCAGCGTAAAGCTCAAGTCTGGAATATCTTGCAGTTTGCCGAGCAGTTCTTCGACTTTGCCATTAGAGATATGAACAAGCACCAAATCGATCGCTCGATCGACTCCGGCAGCTTCAAACCGTGCTAAGTTTGTTCCTTCACAGACGTTAGCAATCTCTAAAACTTTTTTTCCGCATCCCTGCGGCACCTGCACAATAAGCTGTCTCATCAGTTTTCGTTATCTCAAAGAAACGTTTTTCAAGGGTTGAAGTATCCAATTATCGGTAAAAAGAATCTGAACCGAGGGAAAAGCTAACGATGCAGCCATTCAAACACGCCAAGCGAAGCAACAGTGCCAACAAAATGGGCTGTAATTCCGCTCATGTTTGTCATTGCCACCATAATATTGATCGACCGAATTACGCGAGTCGGGTCATAAATCGCCACGCCTTGGGGTTGAGCAATGGCTTTCGATAACAACACTCCCAGCGTCGCGCCGCCACCCAGAATCGTTAGCAGCATACCAACTAAGCCTACGATCGCACTCAGACGCAACACGGTTATCACCTCTGCTTTGATTGGGTGTTTCAGCGTGTCTGCATGACGCAAGCTTCTTGCTAATCGCGTTTGCCGAAAGGCAATGTAAATTCCAGCTAGCAGCGCTAAAATGCCGCAAACTGCCCAAAAACTCCCGATCCCAATTCCTGGAGTTACGCCTTGATTCACTGGCACTGCAACACCAAGAGTTATGCCACTGGGAAGTGCAGTCGCCCGGCTAAAATTTCGACCTGCGATCGCAAATACAACCATCAGCAGCGAAATCACTCCAAAGCCAATTTGTACAGAGAGACCGAGCCACCCTGTCAGGCGTAAAATGTTACCAACTTTTTCTAGTTTCGACTCAAGTGATTGTCTTTCCACAGACTGCATATTGACTCTCCATTAGACTGGCTTTATATTTCTTTGCTAAAGGAATCCTCTATGCTAATTGTGGGCAAATCGGGCTGAGTTAACCTAACGATCACGCGCCACTTATTAAGCCGCTGCTTTGCCCTAACTAATGCCTGATGAATCCAGGCAGGTACTTCACCTAAACATTACCGATAAATCTGATTCGAGTTGTATACCGTCTGAAGGAGATTAAGCTTGAACACCCGCTATTTGCATATTTTGGGTTGTCGCTTGTCATTAGATAGACATTTTGTGGTTGTGTTGCAAAAACTCTAGGAGGATAGAAAACTCCGAGCGGCAGGAATTAATTATGCAGCTACTCTAAAGATTTGATGTAGGAACTCAACCCGTTTTCTCACGTTTCCTTGTTTCACGTTTTTAATTTGACCTTTCCTAAGCATATTCATAATTTCGTATCCCTTGATCGTTCGCCTTGCCGTGTTGAATGAACCAAATCCCATCCCTGGTTTGACTAATCGCGAAGTCTTTCGGACGAAAGATTCGTCCCGGAGAGCTTCGCGTTTTAGACCTCGATGGTCTTGCTCAACTAGATTATTAAGATACTTTTTCTGCCTTAATTTCACTTTCTTAGATAACTCTTTGTTGGCTTTGAGTTCGTCAATTGCTTTTGGATAAGCGGGGTTCTTATCAACAGTGATCGCTCGTGGAGTAGACGTGTGAATGGCTTTCAACATCTTAGGGAAAAACCGTTTCGCTGCTTGGGCATCTCGCTTCGCCGTTAAGAGGAAGTCTAGAGTATTCCCCTCAAAATCGACGGCTCGATAAAGATATTTCCACTTTCCCTTCACTTTGATGTACGTTTCGGTAGTGCTAAACAGGTAAGGATGCATTGTAGTGGTGAACAAAGTACCAAATTGCCCCAATATGATTCTCCAACTTTTTTGAAAACGATAGCGTCTTCCTCACTAATCGCGACACTCGTTGACGCCAGGTGCAGTTTAACCGCTCAATTAAACTTGTTTTGCCACTCTCCTTGCCCACACTGTGATGTCGTTTGCTAGGGAAAACCTCGTCGTCAGCCGACCAGAAATCGACTCCACGCAACAGCACACTGTCGATACACCGCTGGCAACGCCTCCCATAATCCTTGTGCGCCATCTCGTCGGCTACGGTTTCCAACGTATACACCGACAATCTCTCGCGTTTCGATGTCTAACGCCAGCCAAATCCACTGCTTGTTGCTCTTGTTACCCACAAACGACCACATCTCGTCACATTGGATGGTTAAGCGCCCCTTTTTTTAGCCTGCACAGTCACCTGGTGGGGCACGTTCTGATATTTGGTATTGACATAGCTTTGCAGCCAAGGCTCTGAGACACCGACGACTCTAGCAATTCCAGCTAACGGAATCTTCTCTAACAGCAGTTTGTCGATGAGAGTTTTAGTTGCCCGGTCAATGATTTTGTTCTGGGGGTCAAGTATAAACTGTCTACCACAATTGCGGCATTTAAAGTTCTGTTTACCGTTATGGATTTTGCCATTTTTGACAGTATGAGTTG
>JACCVJ010000132.1 GCA_013698215.1 Tatlockia sp.
CACTTTTTGTTCCCGGGCTTCCTGGGATAACATCTACTATATCTATTCCCGATGGTAAGACTATAATCGTAGTTTTTAAAGTATGGTTTTTCTTTTTACCTGAATAATATTTCTTTTGTTCTTCCTGACCTGATGGTCTCTCTCTTAGCTGTTCCCAGCTATCTACTATTAATTCGTACTCTGTAAGAAGTTCAGTAACAATCTCGTTATCACCGGAGTTGTTTTTGACCTGCTCTAATATGCTTGAAGGTAAAATTTCTCGCAAGTTTGGAAACCAATAGTTAAAAGTATCATTGGCGGTGGTTTCACTCACTCCGAACTGTATACCTAATAGCTGAAAGGTTGTTAGGTGTCTTAGATAAATTAACGTTAAAACTATTTGCTCTGACACGGTGAGCTTAATCTTCCTTCCTCCTCCTGCTTTTATAACTCTAGTTTTTCCCTCTTGAATTTCTGCTAACTTTTTGTTATGAAGTTCTTTAGCATTATTTAATAGCTGTTGTAGTTGCTCATACTTGAGACCTACTAACCTTTGTGATTCTTCGGGTTTTTGCTCTATATACTCTACTATATTACTCATAGTTTCCTGGCGTTAAAAGCTCATTTAATATCCTTTTATTATAAAATACATATATTTCGGAGATGTCTATTGTGCCTTGCACAAGCCAAAATAGACAGCAAGTATAAAAAACAATTGAAAATTGTCATGTAACTGATACCCTAGTTCAAGTTTTACAGATAAAACTTGGCGCGTTAACACACCAAGAAACTTGCGATCGCATTTCTACTCCATAAGCGCACATTGCTCTGAGTAACTTGAATAGTGTCGCCGATTGGTCGCCCTGGAAAGTTGCTATTGGGCGATTTGGGCTTCTGACTAACTGTCCTGTAGGAAGGTTGGTGATATCGAAAGTGAGATTTAAATCTGTGGACAAATGCCAGTCGGTGACTAATATAGACTGGAGTTGTGTTAAATAATTGGAGGTCAGTTCATGGTTTGGGAAATTACTACCCATGAATTGTTGGCTCGATACAAAAACGGGGAGCGAAATTTTGCTGGGGTTGATATCTTGAAAGCCTATCGTCTGGATGGAAGTGACATTATCTATGTTCCAGGGTTGGAAGGTGCTTATCTCTCTGGTATTAACCTGCGTGGAGCCAATTTGGAGGATGTTAGTTTTGAAGGAGCCACTTTGGATGAGGCTGATTTGGCTGGGGCTTATTTCCTCGGTGGTTGTTTGCGGAGAACTGATTTGAGAAATGCTAATTTGAATTTCTCCAACTTGTCTTGTGCCGACTGTAGGGAAGCTAATTTTGGAGGAGCCAGATTGGAACGTGTTAATGCTGGAAATGCCAATTTCACCAAAGCAATCGGTCCTTTCTTTGGACACAGCATTTTGGCTGGTGCCAATTTCACAGACTCTACTCTCAGAAAAGACCTAATCTGTCGTGAAGGTAATTTTATTTGGGATACCATCATGCCAGATGGAACTATTGAAAGGGAAACCGACTTCAACTGTGCTTGTTAGTGATTCATGAGTCGCAGCCATTAGAGGTGAGAGCCGATTGCATTAATTTTAGTCAAAACGTCTGCAATATCTTGGTTTTCAATTGCATTTTGTGCAACGCCCAATTTCCTGTCGTCAGTTCGTAGCACAACACATTTCCTGGTTGGGTAAAGGTGTGCAGTAAAATTGTAGATCGCGGCACAAAAAAGTGACCGCTACTATTATTAACTACTAGATGCAGCTAGAAATAGAAAAATATAAACTTAGCCTTCTAACTCCTCTATTAATTTAGGCACTCCATCGGTCAAAATTTCCTGTCCTGTAGCTGTAACCAAAACATCGTCCTCAATCCGAATCCCAATCCCACTCCAACGCGGATCTATCTCCGGTTGATCTTCCGCCGGGGGAGTATTAGGAACAATATATATACCCGGTTCTACTGTTAAAACGTTTCCAGCTTGTAAAATGTGTGGCGATTCGCCATGCTGATAAACACCAACATCATGAACATCTAAGCCTAGCCAATGCCCTGTACGGTGCATATAAAAGGGTTTGTACTTATTTTCTTCAATCAATTTATCAATTTCACCGCGTAAAATGCCTAGATCTACTAACCCTTCAGTAATTACCCGCACCGCCGTATCGTGAAAAGCATTGTAAGGATTGCCTGGTTGAACTTGTGCGATCGCTTTTTGTTGTGCTTCTAAAACAATTTCGTACAAAGCCTTTTGTTCGG
>JACCVJ010000134.1 GCA_013698215.1 Tatlockia sp.
CATCCACACTACGGGCATTTACTCTAGCATTGCGATCGCCATAAAGCTGACACTTTTCATTACTAGGAAGTAAATTAATTTTTGAAGAAAAAGAGACAATAGAGAAAAGTAAGAGTTCTAGAAAAGGGTAAAAATATTAATGAACTCGTCAAGACCGGAAAATGTCTGTGGTGGAGTAGCTCGTCAGTCTGAAACTAAAGCTATTATTCCTCGATTAAAATCAGCCTATCCACGTCCGCAACTACAACGCTCCAACTGGATAAGTCTTAATGGTTTGTGGCAGTTCGCCTATGACGATGAGGGACAATGTACCTCACCATTAGATATTCCTGAGTGGAGTCACTCTATTGAAGTGCCATTTGCGCCGGAATCAGTCAGGAGTGGGATTGGTGACACGGGTTTTCATCCCAACTGTTGGTACGATCGCGAATTTGAACTATTTAAAGATGAAAACCGCGTACTGCTTCACTTTGGCGCGGTAGATTATTGCGCCCGCGTGTGGGTAAACGGGCAGTTTATGGCTGTGCATGAAGGTGGATATACGCCTTTTACTATTGACATTACCTCTGTCTTAAATGAGAACGGCTCACAGCGCGTTACAGTCTGGGCGCAAGATGACCCCCAAGACTTAGCCAAACCACGCGGTAAGCAAGATTGGCAGTTGGAACCTCATAGTATTTGGTATCCACGCACTAGCGGCATTTGGCAGACTGTATGGCTAGAGCGCGTGGCAAAAACTTATATCGATCGCATTTGTTGGACTCCCCAGTTTGAGCGGTGGGAAATTGGTTTTGAAGCTTTTATCACTGGACAGCATGAGGAAATTAGAGTCAGTGTCAAACTGAGCGTTGGCGACCAATTGCTGGTAAACGATCGCTACGATGTGTTTAACGGAGAATTGCACCGCCGTATCACCCTTTCTGACCCAGGGATTGATGACTACCGCAACGAATTACTGTGGTCGCCGGAGAAGCCAACACTAATTGATGCCCATATTCAATTATGGGATAAAAATAATCAACTGCTAGATGAAGTGCGCTCCTACACTGCGATGCGGACAGTAGGCATACAGCGCGATCGCTTTATGCTCAATGGGCGACCTTATTATTTACGGCTAGTTCTAGACCAAGGCTATTGGAGCGACACCCTGATAACTGCACCCTCTGACGAAGCATTGCGGCGCGATGTGGAGTTAGTAAAAAGTATGGGTTTTAATGGTGTCCGCAAGCACCAAAAGATTGAAGATCCTCGCTTTTTATATTGGGCAGATGTACTAGGGTTGTTGGTTTGGGAAGAAATGCCCAGCGCTTACCGTTTCACGCCTACAGCCGTAGAGCGAATTACCCGCGAGTGGACGGAGGTAATTAAGCGCGATGCTAGTCATCCGTGCATTGTAGTCTGGGTTCCCTTTAATGAATCTTGGGGAGTGCCTAACTTGGTTGAAACAGCAGCGCATCGTAACTACGTTTTGGCGCTGTATCACTTAACTAAAACCTTAGACTCAACGCGGCTAGTAATTGGCAACGATGGTTGGGAAAGTACCGATACGGATATTATTGCCATCCACGACTACGACAACAAACCGCAGCAATTATTGAAACGCTATGGGCAGGATGTAAAGTTAGTAGACTTATTTGATCACCAGCGTCCAGGGGGGCGCGTCCTGACCCTTGATGGCTATCCTCATCACGGACAGCCTGTAATGCTAACGGAATTTGGCGGCATAGCTTACGCCCAACCCCTAGAAAATATTAATGCTGATAAAATTTGGGGATACGTGCGCTCTAACGATATCTCCGAGCTACAAATGAGGTATGAGGCACTGCTAGGGGCAATTAACAAAATAGAGATGTTTAGCGGCTTTTGTTATACCCAGCTTACCGATACTTTCCAAGAAGCTAATGGCTTATTGTATAGCGATCGCACGCCGAAGTTTCCGATCGCGGCGATCGCTGCGGCAACTAAAGGAGTTGAGGAGGATGATGTATTTCCAGGAACTTTTAAAACCGGATGGGCGCAAGCTGACTCTATACAGTCGCTCCCCGATTGACGAAAAGATTGTTGCACCTAGTCCTAGTAATGAACCTGTCGCCGCAAACCCGCATTTGCGCTGGCATCCTTTACGTGGCGAATGGGTAGCCTACGCTAGTCACCGTCAGGGGCGGACTTTTATGCCCCCACCTCAGTACAATCCTTTAGCACCGACAACCGACCCTCAGTTTCCTACGGAACTCTCCCAGGGGCGTTATGACATAGCTGTGTTTGATAACCGTTTTCCGTCCATGACAATAGAATCGCACGATCCGCCAGCCTCTATTGTCGAGACGTTGCCAGCTAACGGGACTTGTGAAGTGGTGGTATTTACTCAAGATCCCGAAACTGCTCTTGCCTACTTGGAACTAGATCGGTTAGATTTACTTTTGCAAGTGTGGGGCGATCGCACTGCTAAAGCACCGCCACAGATTCAGTATGTATTACCCTTTGAAAATCGCGGCGTAGAGGTAGGGGTAACTTTACACCATCCTCATGGGCAAATATACTCATATCCTTTTGTGCCGCCAGTTCCAGCGCGGATGCTAGAGTGTCAGTTGGCGTATTACCAGCAGCATCATAGTTCTTTGCTGCCAGATTTGATCCAAAAGGAGATAGCTGTAAACGAGCGAATTATCTACCTTGATGAATATGCGATCGCTTTTGTGCCTGTATGCGCCCGCTACCCTTACGAAGTATGGATTGCGCCCATTGCCCCTGTTGCCACATTTAACGACCTCAGTGCAAAGCAACGTTTCGCCCTTGCCAAAGCACTCAAAACTGTAACTCTTAAATATGATGGTTTGTGGAATCGCCCTTTTCCTTACTTGATGGCTTGGTTTCAAGCGCCTATCGATGGTACGCCGCATCCAGAATT
>JACCVJ010000144.1 GCA_013698215.1 Tatlockia sp.
AAGTAAGGCAGAGTTTGGACTGTTTGCACGCTTTCTACTAAAGTATGCAGTTCCAAATACTCCTCTAAGGTATTGCGCGATCGCGTGTAAAATTCCTCAAATCCTGGATAGTCGGGAAATCTCTCTAGTAATTCTGTAGAATGACGCTGAAAGTAACGCCATAAAACTCGAGGTACTACCGAACCGCCTAGGTGACGGTGCAATTCAGCATATAAAGTCACAACAATTAGCCTAATATTAATTATAATTAATATTAACAAAAGTAACTTGACAAATTACAGACTGTTTACATATTTTTTGGCGTTAAAGGATTTTTCGCCCTGTCAATACTTCTCGCACTTCTAACATGGCAGAATAGGTGGGTAAAATGTGCAGAGTTTCATCGGCGGGGGTATTTTCTAAGGCTATAGAAATCGCTTTAGGTAAATCTTCCTCGATAATTAGCTGCATATTATTGTTGTTAAATTCTGGCTGACTGTAGCGCAAACGCAAAGCTAAATCGTAAACGCGATCGCCGCTAATGACTAAAGTACCGCCTTTTTCAACCAAAGTTTCGGTGTCTACATCCCAAATCCACGATACATCAGTGCCATCAGGAGTGCGATCGTTTAAGACTAAAAGTTTAGTTTTTCCCCCAGCTTGATTAACCGCGCGGATAGTTTCATTCATACCTACGGGGTTTTTGGATAAGAGAATTAGTACCCGTTTACCTTCAACGTTTAGCACCTCAGCGCGTCCAAAAGCGGCTTTGAAGTTAGTTATACTATCTGCGATCGTTGCCTTATCTACTCCTAATTCTTGGGCAGCAAGGACGGCGGCTACGGTATTGTATTTGTTATACACGCCAATCAATATTTGTTGCCATTGGCTGCTGTCAATGTCTAATTTTGGTTTGGTAAAGTCGCAACTGGGACATTTATAATCGCCCAAATGAGATAAGTAAACTCCAGCATAGTCAAGTAAATGACCGCATTTGGGGCAGTAAATAGAGTCTACAGCATGGGGAATTTTGTCTAAATACTCTTTTGGTTCCTTTAAGCCAAAATACCGGACTTGCTGCGGCAATTGTTGCCCCATAGAGGCAAGGGTAGGATCATCTGCATTGGCAATTACTACAGTTTGATTGGGCAATAGTGCGAGTTCTTCACCCCATCGTTTGCTAATTGTATCTACTTCTCCGTACCTATCTAGCTGATCTCGAAATAAATTCAAGCACATAATTAGGCGCGGTTGGATTGGCTGCAATACTCGGCGCAAAATGTTTTCGTCTACTTCCAAAATTGCGAAGTCTGCGTTTAAAGTGCCTATTAAGTTGGTATCTTCTAGCAACGCTGTCATTAAGCCATTTTCTAAGTTTGCACCCGCCGTATTGTGGGTTACGCGCCATCCTTGGCGCTCTAACATTGTTTTTAGCAACAGCGATGTGGTAGTTTTACCGTTTGTACCTGCAACTAAAATTACGCCTTGTTTTACCTGACAACTTAGTAATTGTAAGAGGTTGGGTTGAATCCGCCTAGAGATTTCCCCTGGTAATACACTAGCTGCGCCCAATCGCAAAAGTCGCACGCCAAAGGTTACGGTTTTGGCTATAGATACTGCAAGCCCTAGTTTTAGCCTATCTACCAGTTTAATTTTTTTGCTCACTGCTTGCACCCTTACTTTTATCTACCGAGGATCTAGTCTCGCAAAACTTACGCTGCGTCAAGATGTTATTTTATTGCACATAGACACTAATTTAATTTATGCAAGCATTACAATCTTGGACAAACCATTATCAAGGCTTATTTGATAATGACGCGATTCGAGCCGGGAATTATCCCGAAATTATGTATCATGGGAAACCTAAGCAAAATGCGATCGTTTTGGTACATGGTTTAACCGATTCGCCTTATTTTATGAAAGCGATCGCTAAAAGGTTTCATCTGATGGGTTTTAATGTTTTATTACCTTTATTACCTGGGCATGGTTTAAAAATTCCCGATAGTCAAATAGATACAGTAACCTTTACCCAATGGCAAGATGAGGTCAATTTTGCTGTAGATTGTGCTACAGGTTTAGGTAAACAAGTTTCTATTGGTGGTTTATCTGTGGGAGGAAATCTTGCTACTTATAAAGCTATTACAGATTCGCAACATATAAATGGAGCATTATTTTTGTTTGCGGCTGCTTTAGATATCCATGATCCCATTGAAACAGTTTTAAGATTTGATAGTTTTTTAAAAGTTGCCTCTTATATTCAAGTCAATAGAAACAAAGATGTAATCGATTTGCTTAAAGATGCTTTTAACAAAGAAAATACTGTTAAAAACGAGCCTAAGAAAGTTAAAGTTCCTCCAAGCTTACAAAAGCAATCTAAAGATATTTGGGCAATAGGAAATAATCCTTATCGTTATGTTGAAATGACTTTAAATGGTGCGGGACAATTAGCCGACTTGATTAAACAAACTGAAGATTTGTATAAAGATAGAGATAAGTACAGCGATATTACTCAGCCTG
>JACCVJ010000156.1 GCA_013698215.1 Tatlockia sp.
TTCTACCTGTTTACCCAAAGTGCGGAGTTGTTCTAAATCGGAGCCAAAAATTTTCACAGCGATCGCACTTCTTACCCCCGATAGCACTTCATCTAGTCGGTGGGAAATAAAGCCACCAATATTCGCCGCTACTCCTGGTAACTTGTCAAACTCCTTTCGCAGCGTTTCTATACTTTTTTCTCGCTCTTTTATCCCTAAATCGCTTAATTCCACATCTAATTCGGCAAAATTAACGCCGCCAACATCGCTATCACCTGGGGCGCGTCCTGAGCGTAACTGCAAAGCTGTAAATCGTTTGTTATCTTTAAGGGCATCTTGAAGCGCCAAACCCGCGCTATTTGTAGTATCTAGAGAAACGCCAGGATAAAGACTTGTGGCAATTACCAAGGATTTTTCTTGAAATTCGGGTAAAAATACTCGTCCCAAAGTGGGGAGAATAACCATGGAGGCGACAAAACTTGCGATCGCCGCTATCAAAATAATCTGCGGGCGGCGGATAGAAAAGGTTAAAGCTGGATGATACAGTCGATGGGTAAATCTTGCTACCCAAGTTTCATCGGATGGTAGAGGTCGATTTATCAGTAACAGCGCACACAAGGCTGGGGTTAAAGTTAGCGCCACTAAAGTTGAAGCCATAATCGACAACAGATAAGAAACACCCATGGGGGTAAAAATCCGACCTTCCACACCAGAAAGCGCAAAAATTGGGGCAAAAACTACCGCAATAATTACAGTAGAAAATAGCACGCTAACCCGCACCTCCACCGAGCCGTTAAATACTACTTCCAAAGGTGGTACAGGTGTTCCTGCCTGTTGATTTTCCCGCAAGCGACGGTAGACATTTTCCATATCCACGATCGCATCATCTACCACCGAACCAATAGC
Source organism: Tatlockia sp. (assembly GCA_013698215.1). Lineage (GTDB taxonomy): Bacteria > Cyanobacteriota > Cyanobacteriia > Cyanobacteriales > Chroococcidiopsidaceae > Aliterella. The sequence goes on from JACCVJ010000156.1 coordinate 886, forward strand.
AACGGCTAAACCCCCAAGAGTCATAGTGTTAATACCTTGCCCCGTCCAGCTTAAAATTGTCATGCCTACTAGCAAAGAGATCGGTAAAGCGCTTAGGCTAATGATGACTGTGCGCCAATTCATTAAAAACAGAATCAGGACAACCGAGACAATGATGATGCCATCGCGGAGGGATTCTTCAACGTTCTTGAGCGAAGCTTCAATAAAACTTTCTTGGCGGAAAGTGACGGCTACTTTCACATCTTTGGGCAGTCCTGGTTTTATTTCCGCCATTGCTGCCTCAATTGCCCTAGTTACGGTGGGGGTATCCGCCGCAGGTTGTTTGTTGACTATGACAACAATTGCTGGTTTGCCATTTAAACTAGCATCACCGCGCTTGAGTTCCGCACCAATTTTGACCTCCGCTACCTGACCTAACAATACAGGTACGCCATTGCGGGCAGTTATTGCCGATTGCCGCAAATCCTCAATAGACGAAATTCGTCCCACCTCCCGAACTAACAATTCTTGGTCTGGACTAATCAAAAATCCCCCAGGAGCATTAACGTTTGCTTTTTGAGCAGCTTGGGTAACGTCACTCAAGGAAACATTAAACGCTTTTAGTTTTTCTGGCTCGACTAGCACCTGATACTGACGAATATCTCCGCCAAATATGACAATTTGAGTAACCCCAGGAACCGCCAACAACCGATTTTTGACTTGCCAATCGACAATTCGTCGTACCTCCATCAAGGGAGTAGTTTCCGAGGTAAAGGCGTATTTAATCGTTGCGCCCAAAGGAGAACTTGTCGGAGAAATTTGCGGAGGTTCAACACCAGATGGTAGTTGGTTTTGAGCTTGTTGCAATCGCTCAGTTACTAGCTGACGAGCAAGAGTAATTTCTGTATTCCAACCAAATATGACTTTAACTACAGAGATCCCCACCGCCGAGGATGAGCGCACTGTTTCCACTCCAGGAGTACCATTAATAGCGCTTTCTATTGGACGCGTAACCAGCGATTCTACTTCCTCTGGAGCTAAACCGGGGGCTTCGGTCTGAATTTCAACTTGCGGGGGGGCAAAGCTAGGAAAAACATCTAGAGGCATTTGCGTGACGACGTGAAAGCCCCAAAGACTAATTAAAATTGAGGCGATGACTACTAGCCACCGTTGGGCGATCGACCATTTAACAAGGGCATTAAGCATTGAACATAGTTTTAATTTCTTGACTTTTTAGAATATTTACTTCTGAATTTTGGCTTCAGACTCCTGATTTTCAAGCCAATCTGGAGATTCATTAGCTCGATCGCCATTGGCAGCGATAAATCTTACGGGGGTAGGCGGTGTGGTACGACGACCTACCCAGAAGGCCAGTGATGCGATCGCACCACCTAAGGAAATAACTAACCACCAAGGCATCGGAGCGGCGCTCAGGGTTGTATTAGTAGGCGCTACAGCTTCTTTATCCGCTACTTCCTGACCATCCCCCCGCAAAGATTGGGCATACAGTTGCGTTGCTCTTTGCGTAACAATGCGATCGCCATCAAATAAACCACTTTTAACTCCCACCATGTCCCCAGAAGTTTGACCTAGAGTTACTTCCGATGGTTGGTAAGCATTGCCATTTTGGACATAGACAAGTTTTTTGCCATTAGCCTCAACCACAGAGGAGTTGGGAATAGCTAAGGTGGCTGTTGATGTTTGGGTCAATACTTCCAGTTGGGCAAACATTCCCGACTTAAGCCGACCATCAGAGTTATTTAGTTCCACTTGGACGGGGATAATTCGGGTTTCGCCTTCTACAATCGAACCAATACGGGTGATTCGTCCGCTAAAAGTGCGATCACGTAAACTATCAACTTTTACATTTACCTTTTGACCTACAGCAATTTGGTTTAAATCTTTTTCATAGATATTCGCCGTCGCCAAAACCTGGTTATCATTAACAATTGTCATTAGCTTGCCCCCAGCATCTTGAAACGACTGTCCGAGGCTAACTTCGCGATCGCTAACGATACCAGAAATAGCCGCCGATACTACAACTAATCCCTTCGCATTGGCACGGTTTCCTAGCTGTGAGAGCCGCATTTGGTAAGCAGCATTACTTAGACTAATGCGAGAATTAGCAACTTCTACCGACGATTGGGCGCGTTTTAGTTGGGCTTCGGCTTCCAACACTTCCCGGCGGCTATTCGCTTTAGATAGTTGCGCCTTACCTTCAGCTAAATGAGCTTGGGATTCGAGCATTTCCCGACGGGGGAGCGCTCCTACGTTAACTAAATCGCGATCGCGATCGTATTGTTCTTGAGCTACTTTAAGTTCGGTGCGAGTTTGTTCTATATCTGCAACAGCTATTTGACGCTGACGTTGGAGATTTTGGACTGCTAATTGTAAATCGGCTTGCGCTTGCTGTAAATCGGCTTTGGCTTCGGCTTTTTTTTCCTGGGATTGTACGCGCAATTCTACTAATTCGGGACTGGATAAAACTGCAACGGGCTGACCTTTTTTGACGGCTGCACCAGGTTCTACCAGCAATTCAACCACTGTCCCCGGAATTGGCGCAGTAACTTCTACTTTCTTGCTGGGTAGAGTTTCAATCTGTCCGGTGGTTTTGATTCCTACCAATAGCATGGTTTGTTGTACAGGCTCTACTTTAATTCCTAAACGTTTGGCGGTTTGTGCATCAACTTCAATAGATCCCGCCGCTTTAGTTGTTTCGCCCCCCCCTTGAAACTCATTTCCATGTCCGCCGTGAGCCAACACCGCCGGATTACCCAAGAGAATTAAACTAAAGAATGCTCCAGAGATACTATACGGCGCAAGAATTCGCAAAAAATTAGAGCTAATTGTCATGGGCAAGCTTCTTGAGTACCGAGAGACAAGGTTAGGTCAGCATTCCTAAGAAAGGCATTGTTATTTTTGAGCTTTCTTTAGGTGCTAATCATCAGCTTTTCATATAAAAATGAAATCCAAATGAAATTGCGCGGTGCAAGACAAAACTACCGTCAGGCTATTAGCAAGCGTGTACCCATATAAAACTTACAATGCTGTAACTAACTTAAAAATCTCTATAAAATAAACTCGCAAGCGCGATTTTTAAAATGCTCGTGACAGCTTTCGAGAGACGTTTCAAAACTTGAAAAGTTAAATATTTCAATTCTGTTAATTTGTTGATACACTTCCTCTGGTGGAAATACTTGCGTGGTATTTTCAACTTGTCCCAAAATGATCGCTAAGGGTTCGGGATCGTAATTATTTAACCGCCGATCTATTTGCGATCGCACAAGTTCTGCTAACTTAGCGTACCATTGTGGAAACCTCCGACTATCGCCTATCAAGGGTTCTAGCAATGATAGTTTTAAAATATTGGCTTCGCTAACATAAATTAGGGCAAATTTGGGAGCTTCTTGTTCCCACAAGGGAGTCAGCGCCACAAAGCCGCGTCCCTCTTTTTTCCAACCTTGATCAGCAACGTAGCCAATAGCTTCATGATTAGCGATCGCATAATGCCGATACAGCAAGGCTGGATGAAGAACTAATGTGCTATCTACATCATCGTATTCTGGTCTAACTACTGCTACATCCGGTGTTAAAAGTTGTCTGTAAAAATGCTTGCTAGTTTTT
>JACCVJ010000211.1 GCA_013698215.1 Tatlockia sp.
CAGGCGATCGCAACTCGTGAAGGAAGCGATACCAGTAATAGCCAGTTGCAAGCAGATATTCAAGCCATTTTAGCTACGGGTTTATTTGTCAGCGCCCAAGCAATTACAACTACCAACCCCACCGGAATCGATGTAGTATACGCGGTAGAACCTGTAGTAGTAAAAGCTATTCAACTAAGCAATGCCAATGTACTCTCAGCAAATATCGCCCTAGGCTTCTTTCAACCCCAAATTGGTCAAGAGATTAGCCCAGAAGCTATCAACCAAAGCCGAGTAGCAATTGATAAATGGTATGCCACAAATGGTTACTTAGCCGCCAAAGTATTAGCAATAAACCCCAATTCCCAAGGAGTGCTAACAATAGACGTAGTTGAAGGCATTGTTAGTAGTGTCAAATTCCGCTTTCTTAATAAAGATGGCAATCCTACTGACTCGCAAGGAAATCCTATTAAAAGCCGGACTACGGAGGAGTTTTTGCGCCGTGAAGTGCGATTAAAGCCGGGGGATGTGGCAAGAAGTCTTACGATTGAGCAAGATTTGCGTCAATTATACCAACTAGGGCTGTTTAGAACCGTTAATGTTGCCTTAGTCGAAACAGGTCAACAAGTTGATGTCATTTACGATCTCACCGAAAAACCTTCCCGGAGTGTAAGTCCTGGGGGTGGGTACGACGACGATACCGGAATTTATGGCACGATCAACTATCAAGACTTTAATATTAGCGGCATTAATAATTCTGTAAATGTAGACTTGCAATTTAGCCCCCGTGACTTGCAATTTGAAACTACCTTTATAAGCCCCTACCGCGCCAGCGAACCAAATCGCCCAGGTTACGAAGTTAATGTATTTCGCCGTCGGGGAACATCACCAACTTTTGACGGCAATATCGATTTAGCTAATGGTAGCAATCCCCGCGAAGGACGCTACGGCGGTGGTTTTAGTCTTAATAAACCTATTGATGATTGGCAGACATCGTTAGGGCTAAACTATACTCGCATTAGTATCCGCGATCGCGATGGTAATATTTCCCCCACTGACGAATTAGGCAACCAGCTTTCTTTTAGCGGTACAGGCATTGACGACTTAACCACCCTATCAGTTAGCGCCATTAAAGACGAACGCAACGACCGTAGCAATCCAACTCAAGGCTCGATTCTTAGTCTTAGTACCGAACAATCAATTCCGATTGGTCAAGGGGATATTACAATGAATCGGTTGCAAGCAAATTATATCCAATACTTTCCGGTACAATTACTCAATAAAAGAAATATAGAGGTATTAGCTTTTAATCTCCAAGGTGGGACTATTATCGGCGATTTGCCACCCTATGAAGCTTTCAACTTAGGTGGGCTTGATTCGGTTAGAGCTTATGGAGATTCGGAAGTTGGTAGCGGACGCTCTTATATTTTAGCTTCTGCGGAGTACCGCTTTCCAATTTTTCAGCCTGTAGGGGGCGTATTGTTTGCAGACTTTGCTACAGATTTGGGTTCGGGCGATACGATACTAGGGGAACCTGCGGAAGTCCGAAGTAAGCCAGGTACGGGCTTTTCTTATGGTGCAGGGTTGCGAGTAGAATCGCCTGTTGGATTATTACGGGCAGATTTTGGTATCAACGATCGCGGTGAAAGTCAAGTACAATTTGGGATTGGACAAAGGTTTTAGCGGCGAAGAAGGCGATCGCGATAAAATGCAAAGAGCGTAGAATTGAAAATTAATGATAGCTGGCAAAACACTACAAGGCGGAAAATATACCTTAGAACAAGAACTAGGGCGCGGTGGTTTTGGCATAACATTCAAAGCTACTCATCACTATCTAAATCAGGTAGTAGTAATCAAAACCCTGAATGACACCCTGCGGCGCGAAGCCCAATTTGCCAAGTTTCAAAGCCAGTTTCAAGATGAAGCCCGAAGACTCGCCTCTTGCGTCCATCCAAATATTGTCCGAGTAAGTGACTTTTTTATTGAAGACGGATTGCCTTACATGGTAATGGATTATATACCAGGGGCAACTTTAGACTTGGTAGTATTCCCTGATAAACCCTTACCTGAAGCAAAGGCGATTCACTATATCCGCCAAATCGGCGCAGCTTTGCAAGTAGTACATCAAAATAATTTACTGCATCGAGATATCAAGCCGCAAAACATTATTCTGCGTCAAGGTACAGAAGAAGTAGTATTAATTGATTTTGGCATTGCTAGAGAATTTACACCAGGTTCAACTCAGACTCATACAGGGATGGTGTCTGAAGGTTACGCACCGATTGAGCAGTATCTTTATCAAGCCCCCCGTACCCCCGCTACCGATGTTTACGGAATAGCTGCAACTATGTATGCGTTACTTACAGCCAAAGTTCCTGTAGCGGCTTCTTTGCGCGATCGCCTTCCTTTACCTGCTCCTATTGACTTGCAACCCCAGCTAAGTAAGTCTCTAAGTCAAGCTGTAATGCGCGGTATGGCGGTAGAAGCACGGTTTCGTCCTGCCACTATTTCCGAATGGTTGGCGCTGCTTCCTGCCCCTATTAAAGCTACTCCTGTGGCTTCAGCCCAAGTAGCAACTGTTGCGTTAATTCCCCAGCACCACAAAAAACCCGATCGCGTAACACCTACAGCCCCTGCTAGGGCAATTTTGCCCATCAAAAAACCTTCCTTTCCTTGGTTACTAGTTGGTGGCGGTGTTGCTTTAGCAGCAATTTCAGGTGTGGCTTTGAGTGGGGTTTTATCTAATTATTCGCAGCAACCCAACTCTGTACCTGTTGTAATACCTTCACCGGCAGTTAGAGAGACGACACCGCCCCAAGTAGAAGCTAGTCCTACACCAAATTTAAGCACAACACCCAATAGAGAGCAGCAAACAACGCCAGATCCCACTTCTATTGTTACTCCTTCTCCTTTAGCAACCGATTCACCCATTCCTAGCGATGATCCTTCGCCATCATTGCGGGAGAAATTTCGGGAAATCCGCCGTAAGAGATCGCAGTCTCCAACTCCTATAGAATCTCCAACTCCTGTAGAATCTCCAACTCCGATTAATGAAAACCCTGATGTAGTTGTACCTACTGAAGAAATCCCCCCATCTCCCGAAATCACCGATGACTTGCAAAATGATGATTCTGGGCGGCAAAAACCAGATAAAGAAGAAAAGGCAGATCGTAAAGACGAAAACGATTAGCTAAATTCAATTACTCATCTTGAGTAAAATAACGATCTAAGAAATTGAGGGCATGGTTGCGAAGTTCGTAATATTCTTTTGAGTTTCGCATAGACGAGCGATCGCGCGGATGATCGAAAGGTACATCTAATATCTCCCCAATAGTTGCTTCGGGGCCATTTGTCATTAAGACAATGCGATCGCTCATATAAATTGCTTCATCAACATCGTGGGTAATCATCATCACCGCTTGGCGTTGGTTTTCCCAAATATCTAATACTTGGCGCTGCAATTTGCCGCGTGTTAAAGCGTCTAATGCCCCAAAAGGTTCATCCATTAATAGCATTTTGGGACGAGTAGCCAAAGCCCTAGCAATGCCGACTCTTTGCTTCATCCCACCAGAAATCTCATCAGGATACTTATCCGCTGCCGCGTTTAAATTCACCATCGCAATGTGTTCGTTAACGATGCTAATTTTTTCGGGACGGGTGGCATCTTTTAATACTTCATCTACGGCTAATCTAATATTTTCTCGTACCGTTAACCAAGGTAATAAAGAGTAGTTCTGAAACACCATCATCCTCTCTGCGCCTGGTTTGCGAATGGCTCTCCCTTCTAGAGTTACTAAACCAGAAGTTGCTTTTTCTAGTCCTGCGACAATTTTTAGCAGCGTAGATTTACCGCAGCCAGAATGACCAATTACTGAGATAAATTCATTTTCTTTGATAGTTAAATTAATCCCATTTAATACTACAGATTCTTTGCCATCGGGTGCGGGGTAAGATTTAATCAGATTTTCTACTACTAAAAATTCTCCAGTATCGAAGTTAGAGCGATCGCTATTTTTTGTCGATGATAGTTGGCTCATATTTCCCTTTAAGTAATAATTTTATGAAAAAAAGAAAGATTTGGGGCGATTAGTACGGATTTCAAAACTGTTGAGATAGCCAACAGGATCACTAGGGTCAAAGGCTTTTTTATCAATAAATACTTCAGCGCTTTCAATTTTGTAATCTTCTTTGGGGCATTCTATGCCCATTTCTTCGGCAATTTCGCGATAAAGGTCAGTTCTCCAAGCTTTACGGGCTACAGTTTGGGCATCCTTGGGAACTTCGGGTATTTGTCCCCACCGCGCCGCTTGCGTCATCAGCCAAATACTTTCTGATTGCCACAAAAAAGTAGAATGATCCCCAGGGATTTTAGCTAAATTATCAGGCAAGTCAAAGAAAACAGTTGTATCAGGCGATCGCACTGTCCGATCTTTGCCATCAAAGCCGCCATAATTATAATTCCCCACAATCGCCGCGCTGGTTAATTTTGGGTTAGCGCCTGTATAAGACTTTTGAGCGATAATTTTGGCAATTTCTGGACGATTTTCAGTCTTTGAGCAATACTGACAAGCTTCAATCATTGCCTTAACTAAAGAGCGATAAGTTTTTGGGTTTTCATCAATAAAAGATTCCATTACCGCCAGTAGCCTGTCTGGGTGTCCTTGCCAAATCTCTCTACCTTGGGCAAAAGTAAAGCCAATCCCCTCGTTACCGCTAATTGCCCGTGTATCCCAAGGTTCAGCTACCATATAAGCTTGCATCGCCCCAATTCGCATATTTACTAGCATCTGCGGCGGTGGCACAATAATTATCCGAAATTCTTGATAAGGATCTACCCCAGCGGCGGCGGATAGATAGCGGACAAAATACTCATAAATAGCCGAACTCAGCACCACCGCCCAGACTCTTTCTTCGGCGGGAATGTTATCAAAATAGCGGCGAAAATCTCGTCCAAATTCTTCCAAGTTTCCGTTATATTCTCGCCAAGGACGCAACCCCGATTCCCACATTGCTTTATTCATCGTCAAAGCATTGCCGTGACGGTGAATAGTCATTGCTGCACATAAAGGAGCTTGTCTTGCGCCTTCTGCGCCGTCTCTAGCATTAGTTACCGCTCCACATACTACCGGGGAAGCATCCAAACGCCCGAAAATTATGCCATCGCGGGATGTCCCCCAACTAGCTTCTCGACTCAGAGTTACATTCAAGCCATACTTGCGAAATAAACCTTTTTCCCAAGCCACAGCAAAGGGAGCGCAGTCATTTACGGGTACATAGCCGACAGTAATATTAGGCTTTTCTAAAGTCTTTGCATCTACAACAGGTTCTATAGCTAAAGCCGCCTCTGATAGCCCTTGAGGAGCGCGATTAGCATTAATAGCACAGGAAGAAACAGCCATACTACCCGCCGTCGCTCCAATGCCTTTAATGACACTTCTACGACTCCAACTGTTTTGGTAATTGTCGTTCATGTTTGGTTATTGATATAGATAGAAATGGCGTTGCAGATTAGATGTATAGATTTTCTGTAGAGACGTTGCAGATTTTCTGTAGAGACGTTGCACTGCAACGTCTCTACATTTTTAAGAAATTCTAGGGCGATGAGTAACGAAAGTTTCAATTTTTCCTAAAGCGTAATCCAGCACTAAACCAGTTACGCCAATCACTAGCACTGCCAAAAATACCGAGTTCAAGTTTAAACGACTCCATTCATCCCAGACAAAAAAGCCGATTCCCACACCGCCAGTTAGCATCTCAACAGCAACAATTACTAGCCAAGCAATCCCTAAACTAATTCGCAAACCCGTGAAAATGTAAGGTAAACTTGCAGGCAAAATTATTTTAGTAATTTGTCTCCAACGCGGCATCTCCAAGACTCGCGCCACATCTAGGTAATCTTTGTTGACACTGGAAACTCCTAGAGCCGTATTGATAATTGTCGGCCATAACGAGGTAATGAAAATTACAAAAATCGCTGAAGGGTCAGCTAAATTAAAAATTGCTAGAGAAATCGGCAGCCAAGCTAAAGGGGATACAGGTTTGAAAATTTGAATAATTGGATTAAGTGCCAATAGTGCTTGCTTGGACATTCCAATTAAAAACCCTACAGGAATAGCGACTAACGCACCCAACGTAAAGCCAATTAATACCCGCCGCAAACTAGCTAGTAACAACCAACCTAAACCTAAATCTCCAGGCCCGCGACGATAAAAAGGATTTAAGATATAGTCTAAGTTTTCTACAAAGGCTTGGGCGGGAGTAGGCATTAAGTCTGTTAAAAAAGTTGCCACAAACCACCAAAGGATAATTACCCCCAAAAACCCTGCTAAAGGCAATAAAATCGCCTCTTTAATAATTGCTGGTTTTGTACGTTTCCAGGCAATTTGCCCAGCAACCGCCAAGGCTGCAAGATTAAGTTGCAATAGCATTTGATACTCCTCAGAAATAGAGAGTAGGTACAACAGACGTGAGTAATACCAACTAGGAATACTGATGAGTTCAAATCATTTTATAAAAATGTGTTGAATCTCCAATTTTCCCCCAATGCCGACGAAGTTAGCTGACGGGCTAGGACTGAGAGATGTCCTTCTGCTAAAAATGCAGATACGCCCCAAACTGTGGTTCCTCCGTTCTATCCTTATCATTGCTTGAAAAGATAGATTTGGCTAATATACTCAAATTTCCTTGCACTGTATCCTATGATTTTTGATTAGTCAATGTATCCAAAGGAGTAGGATGAGGATAAATTGCTGGTTTTGGTTGAGTGGCGTTATCAGTTAGCTTATATATTCAATTATTTTAGATTCGCTTATGTTGGATATTGCTCAGTTTTTAGCTAAAGAACTTTCCCTGAAACCTTTTCAAGTTAAGAGTGCGTTGGAATTATTTGCGGAATCTGCTTCTATTCCTTTTATCGCTCGTTACCGCAAAGAGCGCACGGGAGAAATGAACGAAATCCAGTTGCGGGAATTATCGGATAGATTTACTTACTTGAGCGAACTTGAAGATCGTAAGACGACAGTTGTAAATGCGATCGCATACATTGGTAAACTTACTGACGAACTAAAGCTAAAAATTGCCTCCTGCCTTACAAAAACCGAACTTGAGGATCTCTATTTACCCTACAAACCCAAAAGGCGCACTAAAGCAACTATTGCTAAAGATAAGGGTTTGCAACCTTTGGCTGAATTTATTAAATCTGTGAATAAGTCTAATGTTGCCAAATCTTTAGAGGAGGAAGCAGCAAAATATCTTTCTGTCGAAAAGTCTGTAAATACTACGGTTGAGGCGCTCAAAGGTGCGGCGGATATTTTGGCGGAAGAAGTTGCAGAAAAGGCGGCTTTACGGGCTTACGTGCGCGAATATTTCCTAAAATCAGGAGTGTTTAGAGCGAAAATCAAAAAAGATCACCCTGAAGGTAGTACCAAGTACGAAATGTACCGCGACTACCAAATCAACGTCAAAAATATTGCTTCGCACAATATGTTAGCTCTCTTGCGCGGTGAGGCAGAGAAAATTATCAATTTAGACCTTGATTTTGATGAATCTACAATACTAAATTATTTGGAAAGTCGGGAAATAATTACTAAAAGCCGGGAAATCAAAGAGTTTTATCAAGGAATGCTCAAAGATGCTTTCAATCGCTTAATGAAGCCATCTTTAACTAACGAAGTAATTGCCGAGCGCAAGACTTACGCAGACATTGAATCTATTAAAACTTTTGAAAGTAATTTAAGAGAACTTTTGCTATCCAGTCCCGCCGGAATGAAATCAACTATAGCCATCGATCCAGGCTTTAGAACTGGTTGTAAAGTAGCAGTTATTGATAACACAGGCAAGTTTTTAGAATATCAAGCTATATTCCCTCATTCTGGCACTACACAACGCCAGCAAGCAAGTCAAGCGATTGAAAGATTAGTCAATAAATATAGCATTCAATTAATAGCTATTGGTAATGGTACGGCGGGGAGAGAAACGGATGAATTTATTGTAGAAGTTCTAGAAAATTTGGAAACAAAGCCCGTTAAAGTCATGGTAAATGAATCGGGGGCATCAATTTATTCAGCTAGTGACGTTGCGATCGCCGAGTTTCCCGATCTAGATATTACAGTACGCGGTGCGATTAGTATTGGTAGGCGTTTGCAAGATCCTTTAGCGGAGCTTGTCAAAATTGATCCTAAATCTATTGGTGTGGGACAATACCAGCACGATGTCGATCAAAAGCTACTCAAACAAAAGCTAGATGAAACTGTAGAAAGCTGCGTCAACTATGTAGGTGTAAATCTCAACACCGCTTCAGGAGAGCTTTTAGGGTTTGTTTCGGGAATTAATGCCACGATCGCTAAAAATATTATTACCTACAGAGACAAACACGGCGCATTTAGCGATCGCTTTCAACTATTATCTGTACCAAAACTAGGCGCAAAAACCTTTGAACAATCCGCCGGATTTCTGCGTATTAGTGGCGGAAAAAACCCTTTAGACAATACCGCCGTGCATCCAGAGAGTTACGCTATTGTAAATGTGATCGCTAGTGACTTAAACGTTCCCTTAGCGGAGATTTCCCAGGCATCCAAGCAGCTTAAATCGATAAATCTGCAAAAATATGTTACAGCTACCATTGGGGAACCTACCTTGCGTGATATTATCAGCGAATTAGAAAAACCTGGCAGAGATCCAAGAGCAGAATTTAAGTATGCAACCTTCGCGGCGGGGGTGAAAGAGATTAGAGATTTGACTGTGGGAATGGAATTAGAAGGGGTGGTTACAAACGTAGCTAATTTCGGTGCATTTGTAGACATTGGCGTGCATCAAGATGGGTTAGTGCATATATCGCAAATGGCTGATAAGTTTGTAGACGATCCCAATAAATTTGTTAAAGTCGGACAAGTTGTCAAGGTAAGGGTGCTAGAAATTAAAGAGAACTTGAAGCGGATTAGTTTATCAATGCGATCGCATTAATAGCGTTAACCTATGCGATCGCACTTTACAAGGGTTATTTATCTAATTCCTAAATGATTTGAGATTGCCCGTAGTTGTGAGTCTATTCGAGCTAATCGTGAGTTTGTCGAGTCTCTGTTGTAATTACTTGCAGCAATTACACCGTCAAGGCGATTAGCCAAGTTATTCATTGAATTTGTATAAGTCCTCAAATCTTGACTGAAAGACTCTAAAAAACGATTGTTCGATTCTACAGATTGCTCAATGCGAGTTAGGCGCTCATTACTGGCTCTTGTATATTCCTGTAATTCTTGCCGCAGTTGGGTAGAAGCTTCATTACTAGCTTTGACAGATTCTTGTAATTCTTGCTCCGTGCGTGTCATCCGCTCATCGCTGGCAACAATTGACCTTTCTAATAAGGCTTCTATTCGGTCTAGGCGATCGCTTTGTGAATTAATCATTACTCAGATTCTCTTTCAATTTTTGATTGGGCAACTTCTCCCGAATGGCTAAAAAGTCACTTAACTATAATAAGTTTAGGGGATAGGCAGATAAAAAATAGTAATCGCATTGACTCAAAACAGCATTAAAGTTTGGCAAAGTCTGCCGGATTTTGGTCGCGCCGATGTTTAACTGGAATAGGTATACTTTGTCCATCACCTGCCAAAGCGGCGGTTGTTTCTAAAGCCTCTCGCAGTCTTTTCGCTGCATAGATTGACATATCTCTGGGTACATTAATGCGATCGCGCAGATATCGTAAGGCGACATCCGATCCTGGTGGTGGTGGACAAGTTTGGCTAGTCATCAAGTTAGTTAAAGTACAACGCAACGCAACATCCATCAATGCGTCATCGGCAGGATTAACGCGAATAATGTTATTACGGTGTTTAATTACACGGTAGAGCGCCTCAGTGCGAGAATTTTCTGGTTCAGGGAAAGTCACGTCAGGCAAGCCATTCCAAGAGCCGCTATCAACTCTAGCTTTATTAATCAGCATCTGAGGCTCCCCGTTTTCCCAACATCCTCCCATTTGAGGCGGCAAATCGTGGGCGTGGGTGTGAAAGTCGCTTTGAGTACCTCGGTAAGTTGGTCTGCTTTCCATCGCTGCAAACCAGTCAGCTAGGCGAGGATTTTCTTCGCGCAACGAGTAGCCTTTGTAGTAGTACAAACTAGCATTCATGCGTTCGACATAGGGTGTAAAAATAACATCCACTGTCCCAAAATCCTCCAAAAAATAAGGACTTGGCGTAGCACCGAGTGCCGCTTCAACCTTTTTTGCCATGTTTGTAAAGCGATCGCGGCTTTCTTGCTCTTGTCGCGCCGAACTTGGCGGATTGCATAACCACATACACCACTCTCTAAATAACCGTCGCTCTAATTGCCGCAATGGTAGCACTGTAGGATGTTTCATACTTAATCCCAAGGGTGCGTAGACTTGCTCTAAAGCAATTAAAATATCATCGCTTTCAGTAATAATGCGACCATCTAGTTCAACGGCGGGTAACATTCCTGAAGGTACTTTGCGCTTGTACCAGCTTTCTTTTTCCCCATAACAAAACATAGTTACTTTTTCTACGCGGTAGGGAATTTGTTTTTCCTCTAGCCACAGCCAAATTTTTTGACAGTAAGGACACCAAGCATGATTGTCTCGGTATAGTGTTACTCGCACCTCCGACTCGCTGCGCCCAAATAGACGCAACCGAGATTGAGCATTGGTTAACCCATTAACACTATCAACTTCATAGTTAGCAAGGGCTTCTAGTTCTGTCCAGCTTAGAGCGGAAATAGTCATGGGCGTTTGTCCTGAAGGCTCTCAAAGTTACTATTTTACTATTTTCCATCGGTTCAAGGTGGCTTGTTGCTGTCGATACTATCTCTGCAAGTAAACTAGCGACAGATGATTAAAACAATGTTTTAAACTGAAAACTG
>JACCVJ010000213.1 GCA_013698215.1 Tatlockia sp.
CCTTCATCGCCGTACTGTTGGACAATTTCGGCTAAAGCCCGCATTTGACTTGCAATAATTATGCCGTTAGCTAGACGCATTCGCAGCATAAATTTACCGGGGGTAACGGTACGATAAAACAATCCTAGATCGCGCAATCGGTAATCGCGATCGGCTTCGTCCATTGCTTCCCAGCCAATGCTTGCTAAGTAATCTAGTTCTTGCTTGAGGACTAAACCATCTTTTTCAGCTTTGATTTTTTCAAATTTGTTTAAAGTTGGCTTACTTTCTCCGGCTTGGGTCAATTCTTGAAATTCGGTTGCTTCCTGGGTGGCATTTTCGTCCGTCATAGCTTTAGTTTGATAGGTTTTATTAATTGAGGGCTGAAATATATCTTTTTTGTTATGCTATGCCTTTTAGTAAATCGATTTTGTAGAAGTAGTTACAAAAGCCGCTTTAAACCCTTTAAACCTACCTTTTGATATAGGTGTAAATGTTTATACTGGGTTGCTTGTACAGGAAATAATTAGATGATTTTACTGGAGTGCATTAGGCGCAAAACGTAGGGAAGTAATTTTTCAATTTGACTATAGCATCTTGGAGATGTCTATTAGTTATAATGCTGGTGATGAGTAGGGCATAAATAAAAATGTCACCAAAAACTTTCGATATTGCTGACTTATCGGATAATTTAGCTGATTTATTGTTAGATATCCAAAATCATGTTGAAGTGACGCTAACTCGGCAGGGAGTACCTTGGGCGAGGGTTTTGCCTTTGTCTCAAACCGAAGAGCAACCTGTAATTCCCAAAGCGGGTTTAAATCGTGACTCTATGGTAATGAGTAATGATTTTGACGATCCTTTGCCAGATTCTTTTTGGGGTTTATGAAGGTTTTATTAGATACTCATATTTTTATTTGGTGGGACAGTGAGCCTGAAAAGTTATCACCAAATATTTTTAGTTTGCTACAACGAATGGATACAACACGATAGGTCAGTGTTGTTAGTTCGTGGGAAATACAAATTAAAAATCAATTGATTAAGCTAGAGCTTAATCAATCACTAGAGAATATTTACAATAGCCAAAGTAAAAATGGGATTTCTTTTTTGCCCGTTATCCCTGCCCATGTTGCCAACTTGAATAATTTACCTCTACATCATAAAGATCCCTTTGACCGAATGTTAATTTCTCTAGCTTTAGTAGAAGGTTTAACACTGATTTCGGTAGACAAAATATTTAAACTTTACAACGTGCCATTATTTTCTGGTGACTTCGGATTGAGGGTTTAGTATATCGTTATGGCAGAAAAAGACGACTTCGCACTTCTACCCATTGATTAGTCGAAATTCTAGTTTTTGAGGTTGAGTTCTAGAATTGATGGGGAAGCCGAATTTAAGATCAGAGTGCGAACCATTGCTACAGGTAGTTACGATCGCACAATCAAATGGCACGTTAGCACCGGAAAATGTTTAAAAACGTTGCAAGGACACACTAGCAGGGTCTGGAGCGTTGCTTTTAGCCCCAATGGACACAACTTAGCTAGTGGCGGTGACGACCATGCGGCGATAATTTGGGGCATCGATACAGGCTATGCTGTTAGCAAGTTTCAGGGACATAGTAATTGCACCTATGCCTTAACCTTGAGTCCAAATAGGCAAATATTAGCCAGCGCCCACGAAGATCAAACTATCAAATTATGGCACGTTAACGCTCAACAATCTAAACCGACAACTTATGATTGTAAGTATCTTAAAGCACTGTCTGGACATAGCAATCGGATCTTTGCCGTGGCGTTTAGTCCCGACGGTAGCATCTTAGCAAGTAGCAGTGGCGATCGCACTATCAAGCTATGGGACACAGAAACTTGGCGCTGTTTCAATACTTTTAAAGAACATAGTAGCTGGGTGTGGTCGCTTGCTTTTAGTCCTGACGGCAAAACTCTAGCTAGTGGCAGTTACGATCGCCTAGTCAAGTTATGGAATATCAAAACCGGAAAATGTATTCATACCTTAACAGGACATCCTGGTTCGTTATTAAGC
>JACCVJ010000231.1 GCA_013698215.1 Tatlockia sp.
CTACATAATGAAGCACATTATCCACGACTGGGACGATGAACGCAGCATGAAAATCTTGCAAAATATCCGTTCTGCGATGAATGAGAACGGTAAAGTCTTAATCTGTGAGATGGTTGTCCCTGAAGGCAATGAACCGAGTCCCTCTAAAATTTTGGACATTCAAATGCTAGTTTGTACCGGCGGCAAAGAACGCACCGAAGATGAGTTCAGAAGATTACTGGAATCATCCGGCTTTAGATTAACAAGAATTATTCCGACAAAATCGCCGGTTAGTGTGATTGAAGGCGAACGTATATAGTCTGAGGAAAGCCGCACTTTAATGAACGCCGCCATCTAACAAGTCATTGGAGATGACCGCCGATTGATTGCCTCTCATGTTCAAATATGCTTTTTATGTTGAATGCTATTCGCGGCGGCATCTCAATTCCAGCGTTATGCCTCGGTTAGATAAAAATAAACGAATAGGAGAATAATATATGGCTTGGTGTCCACACTGTGTTGAAAATCGTCCCATACAACGGCAAACTTACGATGGAGTATGCTCATATTGCGGCTGGGGAATAAGTTCTCAAAACTTAAAAGTAGAACACCAAGAGGGCTGTCGTGGACCAGTTCAAAGTGCTTTAGATGTTTGCACTTACTGTAATACGCCAATTTTTGCTAAAGCTGCAACCGAAACTGAGTATAAGCAACTCTTGGATATAGAGAGTCGCATTGATAAAAACAAGAAAAAGCCTGGTTGTTTTATAGTCACGGCAACAATAGGCGACATTAACCATCCAGCAGTGTATGACATTTCTCGCTTTAGAGATGAAATACTCAAAAATAATGTTTTGGGTGACAGATTTATTCAAGGTTACTACAAATGGAGTCCGAGATTCGCAGATATAATACGAAAAAGTTTCTTTTTAAGAAGGCTTTGCTATGTTTTTGTCGTTGCCCCAACCCATTTAGGGGTTCGTTTTCTACTTAAAGCCCGCGATACTCATCTCAAGAAAGAATAAAACACTTAGAGTTAGTGCGTAACGATACTGAGAAAAGCAAAGGAACAAATATGTAGTTAAAAAATGTAAGGCATAACAAGTCATTGGACGTGAGGGCGAAACAGCTACTTTCTTATCACGTTGTCCGTTAAACTCGGAGTTGCGTGTTGGCGGTTTCGCCCCACGTCATCTCAGCCGTTCGGTGCTTCGTGGTTCTCCATAGTTTGCGTAAATAAACAATGATTGAAAACAGTTGGAAACAAGAAGTAAGAACGTGGGTTCTCAAACGACGCAACTTAACGCCTAATTTAGCAGAAGCCGTTGTTGAGTTCTTCGTGCGAGCCTTTGAGAACACGCGGTATCCAAAACAAGCGTGGTTTGGTATTCACAATTCCCACGTAAGTCTTGTCATCGGCGGTATTTTCTTGGCAGCAATTAGTTCGTCAGGGGACATTTGGCTTTTGGCAGACGAATATCCAATACCACTTAACGGTTTAGACTATTCTCCCGTTGCTTCAACACAAAGATATAAAACTCCTCTGGTTTGGATTCATGGACAAAAGTTGGATGACGTAACAACGATTATTGAAGAAAATCAAATCTGGCAGTCTTATGCTCTAGCTTCGGAAAAGATTTTTAATTCCCCAATCTCCAGAAATCGTGATGAGAGTTTCCAAATAAAACACCGAAAAAGAAGGCTCTCTGATTTTTGGAATGTTTATACCGCAAATGTTATCGAACAACCATTATTAGAGATTGAGCAAAAATATCGTTCCTATAAAGCGGGTGCTGGTTTTGGAAATCCAGAAACTAATCGTAAAGTTGAAAACGCGGCAACCTCTTTCGTAAGAAAATGGTATGAGGAGCGTGGTTGGAGTGTTCAATCGGTTGAAGCCGAGAAATGCGGATATGATTTACGCTGTATCAACGATGGGCTTGAGGAGCATGTTGAAGTCAAAGGCGTTCAAGGTGAGATTCCATCATTCATTATCACAGCAGGAGAAGTTCGCCAGTCTAAAAATAACGCTCTGTTCAAAATATGCGTAGTAACTTGCGCTCTTTCAAATCAGCCTAAATTATTTTGTTACGGCGGAAATGAGTTTGCCAATAAATTTAATCTCGACCCAATATCATTTAAGGCAAGTTTGAGATTATGAAAGTTCTCGATTACAAGAACGCACCGAACAAATCATTGGACGTGAGGGCGAAACAGCGACTTTCTTATCGTGTTGTCTTTTGAACTCGAAGTTGCGTGGATTCGGTTTCGCCCCACGTCAACTCGGTCGTTAGGTGCTTCCGCCTTCGATAGTCTTGCGATATGCTCAAAATATTAATTCTTATTCTAATCATATTTTTCTCGATAGGCTGCACCTCTTATCGTCAGGAAGAAGTTAGTTTCCGTAACGGTAACACTGCGCTTTACGGAACTTTATATATTCCGACTGGTAAAGCCCGACATCCGGCGATGATTTTCGTT
>JACCVJ010000247.1 GCA_013698215.1 Tatlockia sp.
TTTTGTTTATCCTTCTTACTATGAAGGGTTTGGCTTACCTGTACTAGAAGCAATGACTTTAGGCGCTCCGGTGGTAACATCTAATACTTCATCATTGCCAGAAGTAGCCGGAGACGCGGCTATTTTAGTCGATCCCAAGGATGTCATTAGTTTAGCAGAGGCAATTTTGCGTGTGGTGAGCGATCGCAACTTACGTAACGAGCTAATTATCAAAGGCAAAGCCCAAGCAAAGTTGTATTCTTGGGAGAGAACCGCCAAGGAAACTTTGAACGCCTACAAAACTATTCAGGGAAACTCTAGCTTTTAGTGTCCCCTGAATTAAAGTATCGTTAATAATGGCTCTTAACGGCGATTGTAAGAAGTTCCTCTACCATACGAACTACGGGCTAAAATATCAAGCTCGGCGCGGACATCTTCCCAATCCTGCTTAATATTGTCATTGTTGAAACGACCTCTACCAATGAAAGTATTTATTTTAGACGCACGGTTAAGTACGTCTTGAACTTCACTAGAGGAAAAATTTTTTTCACGGGAATAGCGATCACGCATTCGCTTAACCGAGTCTTTAAATTCTTTAATATAATTGTTTATATTATCTTCCCGTTTAGAGTCATTTAAGCGGCTGTCATCTAGAGCGCGATCGACACTTTTTTGAAAATCACGAGTGTTTTTATCTAAATTACTTAAGAAATCTTTGGTTTGCGATTCACTTAGGCGATTTAAGCGGGTTTGCGCTAACAATGTTGTGGTATTGGTAGTTAATTCTCCGCCTTTACGTGCAGAGGCTTCGTGAGCTTCGGCTGTTGCCATCAATTGCACTGCACCGCAGACAGCCAAAGAAACTAAGAGTGCTTCTGTTTTTAAGTAGGGTTTCATAGCTATTACAGAGATTATCTATCTAATTTGGATGGTTTATTTATACAATTAGTTCCTCTCACTGCCAAAAAATGTCTAAGTAAATTTACAGAAAGCTATTAATTTATTTTGTCACCTCCCCTAAAGCTTAATTATTTAGTTGATAATTGTAAGGTTCAAATACATTATCAAAAAAGAGTTGTTTAATGGAGCGGGGACAAATTGGTGTAACTTTGTGGTTTACAGGCTTAAGCGGCGCGGGTAAAACTACAATTAGTCAGGCTGTAGAAAAAGAGCTACGGTTACTTGATTATAAAGTTGAAAGTTTGGATGGTGACGTAGTTCGCCAAAACTTGACTAAAGGCTTAGGATTTAGTCGAGAAGATCGTGACGAAAATATCCGGCGCATTGGTTTTGTTGCCAACTTATTGACCCGGAATCAAGTAATTGTCTTAGTTTCTGCCATATCACCCTATAGAGAAATTCGTACCGAAGTACGCGATCGCATTGGAGACTTTATTGAGGTGTATGTAAATGCACCCTTGGAAGTATGCGAAGCAAGAGATGTTAAAGGGTTATATAAAAAAGCTCGTTCAGGAATAATTAAAAATTTTACTGGTATAGATGACCCTTACGAGCCACCGATTAATCCTGAAGTAGAATGTAAAACCGATAGTGAGACTTTAGAACAAAGTGTAGCTAAAGTATTAGCCAGCTTAGACAAGTGTTAAGAATTTGCTAGAAACTATTAAACCTTTTTTATTTCCCCTAAGCATGAATACTGAGGGGAATAATTTTAGCTGCTAACTAACCCGGCGAACAAAAGGTAAAAGGCTTTCTAGAACTGCATTATAGAAATGCTCTTGAGGATAGTGTGCAGCTTCTTCTAACTGAATTAAGTTTGAGTGAGGGATAGCGGCGGCAAAATTTTGAGCCATTGTGGGAGGTAGCCAAGGATCGGTCATTCCCCAAATAATTGTGGTGGGATACTGCCATTGTTTAAATCCAGCTTCTATTTCGGCCATTGCTGAAGGCAACTGTAAATTTCGCACTACAGACATTAAACTTCGTCCGGCGGAGGAACTTTTTAGAAACGGTTGACGGTAAATATCTAAATCGCGATCGCCTATTCGATACCGACTACCACTTTCTAAAGTTCGATCTACCAATAAGGGATCTTGAGTCAACATATCCCCTACTAAAGGTAAACCCCATTGTTTCATTTGCCACGGTAATTTGACACTAGAGGCAAGCGGTGTATTTAAAATTGCCAAACTTTCAATTTGCTCAGTATGACGTAAAGCATACTGTAAGCCTACAGAACCTAAAAAGCCCTGGACTACTAAAGAAAAACGTTCGAGTTTTAACGCTTGCAGAAATTCGGCTAAAGCATTAATAAAAGCGTCAGGAGTATAATTAAATTCTTTTAGTTCAGGTTTAGCAGAAAAGCCAAAACCAACCCAGTCGGGAGCGATACATCTTGTCCCTTGATTTGCCAAACCTGGCATAATTTGCCGCCAAAGGTAGCTATGGGTTGGCAAACCATGTAACAAAACTACTGGTACTAAGTCTGTTTCGCTTCTTGGGGTAGACTCACGGTAAAACCAATCAATCGAGCCAACTTTAATTTTATTTTCTGTAACTATCACACTATTTTGCAGAAGTTCTTTCTTTATGTCGTTACGATACCAAGAAACTGATAGCTATTTACTGAAAAATTTGGTTTGCAGCCTTGTCAACCAAAAGTAACTCTTTTTTTGGCTAGTAGATCCTACCCCAAGAGCGATCGCCCATAATTTCAATTACCAAATCTACCGAGAGTGAAGGCTTGATAAATAATTCTGGATGCAGACTTTGCCAGAAGTAATTGACAAACTGCACTATCTCTGAGTCGCTCATTCCTGATTTACCCAAAGACTTAGCTTGATGTTCGGCTTGTTGTCGCCACTGCAAACTCCAACGATAGTCGAGAGGATACAGCAAAATTAACCGATCTATGCGTTCCCATAAAGGTAGATAATCCGCTAATTTTGCATTCATATCACGGGCAAATTGGCGATCGCTATCGGTAATAATGGGTGGTGGTGCGGTGTCAAAAACCCCCGGATCGATGGGTCGAACCCCGACAAACCAACCTTCAAATAAGATGATATCCACTCTAGAAACGGCTTCAGGAATTCCTCGATCTCCCGCACCGTTGTAAGCCGATTTATCGAAGCGGGGAAGCTCTATTACTGCGTCAGAACGGGGCTGATGTAAGGCATCCAAGACATTAACACCCAAACCTAGATCGTGAGTACCTGGAGGGCCACGCCAAATTAAACGCGGGTCTTGCTGTTTTAAAATTAGGCGACTTCCGTAAGTTTTGTACAAGTCATCCAAAGACAAGCTACAAGTGCGATAACCCATCTCACCCAAAATTAATAGGAGGATAGAAGCTAAAGTAGATTTCCCTATGCCTTGTCCGGCTAGAATACCTTGAATTAAAGGTCTTGATTGCGATCGCCGCCACGTTGCGACGAGCATTGCCAAAGGTAGCCACAAAGTCCATAGATTGAGGGCAAACTTATCGACGGGAAGCTTGAGAGTTTGTTGATTAAATTGGCTGCAATGTGGGTAAATAGAGCGGAAAATAGGTGCGTAGTCTATATTCAATGGTGTAATGCCAAAGGTTTTAGCCTGTGGTGCATTGAATAACGGCGATCGGTTATTTATTAAAAGTTGTTCAAGCCACAAATCCATTAGGAGTAAATTAAAAACTCAGTTTTTTAAATGAAATTTATTGGTATCGATCTAGGCTGGAAATCGCAACCAAGCGGGTTATGTTGCTTGGAATTAGTAGACGGAAACCTAAATTTACTCGATTTAGATCGCCTTGAAGCAATTTCTGAGGTGCTTTTTTGGTTAGACAACTGCGTTCACATTCAAGATAGCGCGATCGTAGCTGTAGATGCCCCAACAATCATCCCTAACCTGACGGGAAGCCGTTTACCAGACAAACTTACCCATAAGTATTTTGGACGCTACCATGCGGGTTGTTATCCGGCTAATCTTGGTCTGGCTTTTGCCGATCGCACCGTTAGTTTTGGACTAGAACTAGAAAACCGAGGTTTTGTCCACGCGCCAGAAATTACACCCCAAAAGTTAGGTAGATATCAAATTGAAGTATTCCCCCACCCGGCGATCGTGGAATTATTTAATTTGCCCTTAATTTTGAAATACAAAAAAGGACGCATATTAGAGCGGCGCTTGGAACTAATTAAACTGCATAGATATATTGTGGAT
>JACCVJ010000266.1 GCA_013698215.1 Tatlockia sp.
GCGATCGCTATTTAAATAGTCATCCTAGCATTGCCGATATTTTATTAGTAATCGAGGTATCGGATTCTACTTTAAAATCCGACCGTGAAGTTAAATTATCTTTATATGCCGAGTCAGGAATTGATAACTATTGGCTGTTTAATCTAGTAGCTAACTGTTTAGAAGCTTACAGTCAACCTTATCAACTTCAAGGTAGCTTTGAATATGCCAAAAAACAAGTCTACTTACCTAATGCTGTAGTTAATTTACCTTTTTCACCCACAATTCTCGATTTGTCTAAAGTTTTTCCCTAAGCAAATAGTGAATCAAACAAAACGCTGAGTAAACTCATAAATTAAATCTACTCTACCTTTGCGTAACATCGCTGGATCTAGTCTTTCCGTAGTATTACAAGTCATCAACACAACCAATTTTTGCTGTGCTTGAATACCTGCCTCAATCACACTTTGATACAAAGTACCATCAAGTAAGCTCAAAATATGCTCAGTTTTGTTATTAGATTGAGCCGCTATATTTGCTCGATTTTGGGCTAGATTATCCGCCTCATTAATGATTAGACAAATTCGCTCTAAATAACTAGGCGGGACAAAGTTTTCTACCGCGTCATGGTCTAATATAAAAATTACATATCCTAAAGGCATTAAGATTTCTTTAGCTACTGCTTGCGTCCAAGCAGTTTTACCCGTACCTGGGTCGCCTTGTATTAAAATAGCTAAATGATCTTGCTGTAAAGTTGCTTGCTGTACGGTATCTGTAAAACTCTGAATATCTCTAGGAAATGTGTTGATAGGAAACTGACTATTAACTTTACCAACACGGCTTTGATAACCGCTTAATACCACTGCCAAATCGTAAGTAGCTTTGTTCACTATTTGCCCTAATTCTTTGGCAATTAAGGTAAATTGTCTTTGACTCAAACCTGCATGACTTATTTGCAGCCAAAGCTCATATTTAGACCAATATACTAAAACTGTACCAACATTTTCTAAGCTTTTCCAATCAACAAATCGTTCTACAGGATAATAAAAATATCGGTCTTGAAAGCACTGAGTAATAGAATCGGGACGACCTAATATTTCTAGCACTTTCAGCACGGTAATTTCTTGCAAGCGATTGAGAACGTAATCAATCGGAATGCTGTCGCGGCTAACTTCTTGAGTAATCGGCGTTAGTGTAGTTAAAACGTCTTTATAACGGTAATCTGGTGCAGGTGGTTCGGGAGTAATGTAGTCCCAAAACTCGTTTATATCCGAACGAGTATAATCAGAAAATACGTTTAATATATTTGCCCACCAGCTATGATTAGTACGAGTAAGGGCATCAGCTAAGTCGCTAACCAAGTCTATAGTTTGGTGAGTAAGTTCCCCCGGATCGCTACTCGCAACTTGCCAAAGATAGCCTAACTCTATCTCTCGCTGCAATGGTTTCCAACCTGCGCCTAGCAAATCTCGATCTTTGAAGTCGCGATACTGAGGATTGCCGTCATAATTGCTAAAGTGTTTAATGCCCATAATCTTGTTTTAGTGTAGTTCCGTCTCACCAGAATGCAGCAAATAGCGAAGCGCTGACGCGCCGCTTCGCTAACACTAATTAACTTCAATACTACTCGACCAATTTCTGGGTGAGTTGTTTCCTTTACAGGCTGAACTACAATACCCTCCATAATCGATTTTTCATCTATGACGCTACTTGCATCATTAAATCGGGATACTGCTTCCCAACTGTAAGCACCTTGATAAAGTACAGGTACTTGGGGTAAAGAGTATTGGTTGCAAAAAGCTTTAAAATCGTCGTAGTCTAGAAACTTGCCATTGTTTTTAACTGTAAATATAGCAACTTTTATTTTGCCGTTAGATAATCCATACTTAATATCTTGAACGCCATATATTTCCCCAAATACTTGAGTATTCAGAGGTAAGTTTTGTAAAAAACCATGTTCCTTGTAAGCGCGAATATAAACTAAATCTTTATTAGCGACATTGTTTTTCCAAAAGTAGTTATGGCTACTGATATGAGTACCAGTTTCATCGATTAATACGGTGAAGTTAGTACCGTGTATTTTTTCTGTAACTACTACTTCTTCTCCTAATTGTAAAATATCTCGGTAACGTTTGAGGTGTTCGGGACTGGGAAACTTGTATTGTCCAATGGCAGATTCTACATCTCTACTCATGTTTTGAGGGATGGGATACTCGTACTTAGTTACGCCAAAATATTCTGTAAGGTCATCTCCTATATTGCCCTTAAAGTCAATATCAATAGGAATAAGTAAACCTTCAGAAAATATACCCCTAAGTTTAGCCGCCCGGAGTTTTGTACTATAGTAGGCACGAATCCCAAATTTATCTAAAAAGTTATTGGGAATAACGCTATCAATAGGGAAATAAAAAGCCAGATTGCCAACTTTAAAGTTTCCTTTAGCACTAATTACTTGATAAGCGATGCCAACAATTGTGACAATCTCTAAGCGGTCAGCCTTGGGATGAGGATTGATGCTATTAATTTTAACTACTTCTACTTTAAATGCGCTCATGAAATCACTGAAATAAAAAAACTGATAAAAATGCGATCGCAGTTCCGATGCTTAAGTTTTTTGGTTTGTATTACATTTAAACTACAAAATTACTACAAATTGTCAAGGGAGTAAGAGCAAGGATTTTAAAAAATGCTACATTGCACCCCTCAATGCGCGATCGCGCATTGTCAAAAAAGGCGCAATAGTTAACTACCGCGCCTCCACAGTCGGGCATTTAGTTCCTATTCGCTCAAAACTGAAGCACTAACTTGAGAATCCTGCCACAATTTCAGCAAAAAGAACTCAATGGAGTGAGACATCGCGGTGACAAACACACCCTCCGTACTGTCAGCATTTGAGCTTACCCACGTACCTTTAATACTGACTTCGATATACTCAGAATCGCAAACACTCAAACTAATCGATTCTAGATCTTGCCGTCTAATTTCTACAGTCAAGGTATCTAACCCTGGTAAATCCATAGGCAGCAAAAACGCCGCCGTACTAGGTTCAATGTACAAAGCGCCAACGCGCAGCGCCAAAACTACCCGCTCTTGTACCCACTCCTCTAAGGATTTGGCTAAGTATTCCAAATAAAAACCAGTCTCAATGTAAGTTAATTTCAGCATTGTTCTTGAGTTTCCTTCTATGGACAGGCACTTTCGCTGTGCCAAAAGTTTTCAGCAAAAGCAAGAGTCGGGTGCATGGGTGCTTTTGGTTTGGTGCTTAAAGGCATCCCAGCTTCGTGAGGAGTGCGATCGCGCTTATACTGGTTGCATGATTCGCAAGCTGTGACAACGTTATTCCACTTATGTTCGCCGCCTTTTGATACCGGAATTACATGATCCAATGTCAAGCGCTTGTTGCTACCGCAGTATTGGCAACGGTGGTTATCCCGTTTCAAAACCTCACGCCGATTTACGGGAGGAACTTTCCAAATTCGTTCGGTGCTGGCAATCGTCAAGCGGATGTGTTGGGGAACAGCAATCACAAAATTAGGCGACTTCACAAACCAAATCTCGCTTGCCAAATCTAACGCTTCCGCCTTACCCAATATTAATAGAGCGATCGCCCGTCTGATATTAACGCGGCTAATCGGCAAATAGTTTCTAGAGAACACCACCACAGAACGATCTAATACTTGTGTTGCGCCTGCCACAACTTTGCTCCTTATATAAAAACCCCCGCATCTAATATTTAGAAACGGGGGCTAAAAATGACTAAAAGTCTTTTATTGCTATATTGGCAAGGCGATTTTTTGCCTATACCCCCCACTTCCTCGATTGCTTTGCGTTGCCCAATTTAGTAAGCTACTGCCCGAATCTGCCAAGTTATGACGAGCTTCAGATGTCATGTTTCTTTGCTGCAAGCGATCGCTGTCCATAAATAGACACTCCACGTACCAAGCCGCCGATTCCCAATTTTCTCTAAAATTGGGTGGCAATGACTGGCAGAGCGATAAACGTTGCAAAGAAAATTTCACCTATGACATCCGCGACTTGAACATTACTTTAAACATACTACACTTGTATTACTATCCTGTCCAGATATTTAGGAGAAAAGACTCGTGCATACATTAAATCGTACCACCACTACCGAAATGGAAGTCACCAGTATCCGCTTAGAGCGGGAACTAAAAGACAAACTTAAGGAACTTTCTGGCAATGTAGGCTATCAAGCTTTAATTAGAGACATTTTATGGAACTATGTACAGCAAAAATCCGGTGATTATCAAATCTCTATTTCGCCCACCGACATTCGTGCAAGTGTCGCCGCGATCGCCGAAAAAGAAGTTCGTTGCGTACTTACAGGGCAGCTAATTCGCCCGCAAGAATCAATGTTGTTAGGATTTACGACCGGTGGCGAGCTTGTTCCCTTAAGCACAGAAAGTTTAGCTAAGTAAGTCCCCAGTTTAAGAAATAAATAGAGGCGATTAGAGAAAGCTTCCTCTAGTCGCCTTCTATATAACTACCTTATTAACGATTCAATTAATTGCCAAAGCCAATCTCATCTACTTACGTGACCGATTAAATTAAGTTTTTGACAATCCGCAGAATTACCGATTCTATGAGGTTCAAGAAAGGATAATCTAGAGCATAGATAACTAAAATTATGTTGAGCTAATAATTAATTTATTCCTAATTTCAAATCCTAATTTATAAAAATTACTAAGTTTGATTGCTAACGGTCGAACGGGAGAGTATAAAAGTGATAAAGCGTGTTGATCAAAAAATAGCTTCAACCTACTCAGTTACAAATAAAAGCCGACTGAGATTTTCAAAAAATCTTGGGGTAGTGCCACCAAGGTTATTAGTTTTAGAACAACCTTTAGAATCATCAATAAATCGTTTAAGTCAAGCAGCCCCCTTGCAAAAGAACCTAATTAAATTGATGCCCAATCGAGAAGATTTGCGCGAGTTAGGACAACAGATTAATCAGATTGTTGTGCAAAGCT
>JACCVJ010000268.1 GCA_013698215.1 Tatlockia sp.
GCGGTAGGAAATGCGATCGCGCGGGAAGCTAAAATTAAAAACATTCCTGTAGTAATTGATGGCGGTAGTTGGAAGCAGGGATTTGAGAATATTTTACCTAGTGTTGATTACGCGATTTGCTCGGCTAATTTTCATCCTCCCAACTGTAAGAGTAGCGAACAAGTATTTGCTTATCTATCTGCATTTGGTATCCCCTACATTGCGATTACTCATGGCGAACAGCCGATCCAATACTTGAGTACCAATAAAATTTACACTATAGACGTTCCTACCGTTAAAATTATTGATAGTTTAGGTGCTGGCGATATTTTTCACGGAGCTTTTTGTCATTTTATATTGTTTAAAAGTTTTGTTGAGGCTTTAGCCCAAGCGTCCCTAATTGCGGCGGCTTCTTGCCAAGCTTTCGGTACTCGGCGTTGGATGAATATTAGAGAATAAATCATGAAAGAACTATCAGAGATTTTAGAACTTGCGCGTTCTATTGGTTGGGGTGCATCTTACATTTTACGCTCTTATTATCATGGCGAGATTAACGATGGTAACTTAGACATTCAAGATAAAAAAGATGGCCCAGTTACGGCGGCGGATATTGCTGTTAATCACTACATTTTAGATAGATTAAAAACTAACTTAGGCGAAGAAGATTTTGGGTATATTAGCGAAGAAACTTATAAATTGCATTCAAAGCAGTTGACGCAATCTTATGTATGGATTATCGATCCCTTGGATGGTACAAGAGATTTTATTGATAAAACTGGTGAATATGCAATTCATATTGCTTTAATTAAAGATCATCGTCCAATACTCGCGGTGGTAGCTTATCCTGAAGCTGAAAAGTTGTATTATGCAACTCTTGGTAAGGGAGCTTTTGTAGAAACTATTGAGGGAAAAATAGCGCCTATAAAGGTTTCTGAGCGTAACTCCATTGAAAGTTTAGCTTTAGTTGCTAGCCGTACTCATAGAGATGAAAGATTAAATTATCTCCTGCAAACTTTGCCTTGTAAAGAGCGGAAATATGTCGGGAGTGTAGGTTGTAAAATTGCTAATATTATCGAGCAAAAAGCAGATGTATATATTTCTCTTTCTGGTAAATCTGCGCCTAAAGACTGGGATATGGCAGCGCCCGAACTAATATTAACCGAAGCTGGCGGACAATTTACTCATTTTGATGGTACGCCTCTAAAATACAATCAAGGTGATGTAAATCAATGGGGTGGTTTGCTTGCTAGTAATGGCAATTGTCATCAAGAGCTTTGTACTGAATCGGAGAGAATTTTAGCAGACTTTGATAGTAAAGAAAAGTCTGGAGATAATTAGGTTGTAGGTTGTAAAAATGTTCTTAGGAGATCCCCCAAACCCCCCTTTCTCAAGGGGGGAGAATATTTTTAGCAAGGGAGAGTTAAATGATTGGCTACTGACAAAGGCATTTCAAGTAGCCCTTTAAAGAAACAACCTTAGACTAATTAAATTTCAGCTACGGCTCTTTCAATCAAACGACGCGCTAAAGTTTGAGTACCCGTATGTTCGTAATAATTGGTACTAACATCAATAAAGGCGGCTAGGTAATCTAACTTATCGTCAGCAATAGTTGCAAATTTCTGTAAGTTACCTACAACTTTTTGCGGTGTCAAATTGCGAGAAGTAACTAAGTTACTCATCCAACCTTTTACCGAATCAAAGCTTTGATTGATAAAGTTAAGTTTTCCGGCAGAATTACCACCAGGAATCTCGCTATTGATACCTTGAAAAGTAGAACTTTTTTCTAAATCTTGGGGGGTTGTGTGACTTAGATTAGATTGCACTTTAAGGATAAAATCTGGGCCCAAGGGGATTAAACCATCGACGCAAACTAAAGCAACCATCCGCATCAACGACTCGCCACTATAATCGGCTAAAGAGCTAACAAAATCGCCAATACTATCGCCGGGAATACCGTTAATTTGACAAAAAGCAACTAATTCCGCCACTAATTTAAGTGTCAAATCTATAGTTTGGGCTTTGTCAGCTTTCGGAGTGAGTTTGTTTAAAAAGCCTAAAAGTGGGATAGATTCACCAACTTTATTAGCTAAAGCTGCTGCACCTAGCGCTTTATCGGTGCTATCTACAGTTTGATAAAGCCACATTGCTCTTTGATAGCCTTGCGAGCGATCGTTGTATAGAAAAATTGCTCTTTCACCAATTTGTTGAATCAAACTTTCGTCAGTTTCACCTGTTACCGTGCGAATTGTATTTTCAAAGCCGACTAAGTTATTCCATTGTCCCGGTGCAACAAAGTCAAGACCTCGTAACATAGAAACAGTTAAGTTGCTTGTTGGTAGTTCATTAACCAACTCAAAAATAGCTTTGCTCACGATCGCTCTCCAATTTTTTACTAAATATCTGGGGTAGAAAAGATTTGTTTTCTTTGTCGCCTAAAGTTTTTCTATCCCTCGAAGATTAAACTTTTGCAACCACGCTTGGCGATCGCTTTCAGTAAATGTCGTGTCGCGAGAGGAGATTTTTACTTGGTAGCGATCGCCTACTAACAGCGCCGTACTATTTTTACCTTGAGTAACGGCGGGATAGCCATCAATTTTTAAACTGCTGTTTTGAAACTTAGCGCTAGGATTTGCGCCACCAATAACGCCTTGAGTATCGGAAATTGACAGCACAGCTACATCTTTACCGCCTTTTTTCAACTTAGCTTCAGAGAAACCTTTTTTCTCTTGGGTATAAACTCGCTCAAAGCCTGCTTGAGTAGCGGGAAAAAATCTATTAAAACTACTCCCTTGAGTTGCATCTTTAGCAACGGCTAAACCAGTTTTTTTCTGAGTGCTTTCTTGCTGTGCTTGGTCAAAACGTGTGGGTGCTGCGGTTGCACAAGCAGTCACTAGCAGCATTACCGAAACCAACAAAGCCGCTACAATTCTACGGGCATTACGAACTATCATTATTTGCCTCCTAAAGGCTTATTGGGGCGATTATTACCGTTGCTTCGACAACAATTGTTTTAACTAACTTCTGTATGCAATTACAGCATAGAAAGGATCGCCTCCCCCCGCACCTAACCACTGGAGTAAATTAGGCGCGCTACTTTGACGGTTAACTACTTCTGGTGCGCTAAACCCTGGTACAGACTGGAAGTAACTTTTGACTAATTCTACGCGGCTATTTTCCGATCCTTCTCGCCAAGCTTGAATTGCTTTGTCGTAAAACATCCGGTTAGAAAAGCTAAATATCGCTATTCCCCCTGGTTTGAGAATCCGGTGAATTTCTGCAAATACGGCTTCGGGGTACTGCAAATACTGCACGGAAACGCAGTTAAGTACCGCGTCAAACTGACTATCAGTAAACGGTAGCTTGGGATCGGCGTTCAAATTCTGGACTACATAGGTATCTAAGCGGGGATTTTTTGCTAATTCCTCGCCGTTAAGTCCGTGTCCTTCGACGCGCGCAAACTTCATTTCATTGGGTAAATGTGATACCCAACTGCTCATCATATCTAAAATCTGTGTATCGGGTTTTAATCGCTCGCGGTACAAATCGGTAAGGGTGCGGATAAAACCTTCGTCTACATGAGTCACCAGTCGCGGATAGACATAAAACTGGCGATCGTCGGTATTGTCTAATTTGGTACGTTGATCCGGTCGCAGGGGCATTATTATGAGGTAACGATTAGCTTTACTCTTTCTAGTTTAGAAAAAATTACGAAATGTAAATTTATTCCGCTAGATTGAGTAAGGCTGACAAAAAAATTAGTTTCAAATAATCAGCACCCCTGTAACTTTGGAAATGCCTTCTACGCCTGTTGATCAACCTATATGTCAGTGGCAGCAAGTTTTAGCTCCCTTTAACATGGGTTATCGAATTAAACTGCTGTCGCAGCTTTTGAGCCGTGCTTTTTCCGAACGATTAGAGCCTTTTGGTTTAACTCCTTTTCATTGGCTAGTATTGTGCTGTTTGTGGACAGAAGATGGTTTGCCAACTTCAAGTATTGGTGACAAGCTGCAACAAGTGGGTGGTACTTTGACTGGCGTACTAGATCGCATGGAAGAACGCCAGCTAATTCGCCGAGAAAGAGATCCGCGCGATCGCCGCATTTGGCGAATTTGGCTCACAGACGCAGGAAAAGAGCTAGAAGGGGTGTTACCGCCCATTGCCGTAGAGTTGCGCGAACAAGCTATGCAAGGTATTTCTGGGGATGAGCGCGAAAAAATGTCCCAACTAATCGATCGCGCGATCGCCAATATGTCTTAGTTCTACCCGCAGAGGTACTTACAGACTAGCCATTCGATAGGCGCGCGATCGGTAATTTCTCTGTTGTAATAATATTACGTACGCGAGATAATAGCCTACATATAGTTTTTTGATTCAATATTACGTACACTAATTATTTTTGCAACTAAACCTGCAAACAGGAAAGAGATGGAAAACGACAAAACATTATTAAACGGCAAAAAAACAGCAGTATTAGAAAAAGCAGCAGATAGTCAAGTTGTAGAAAGCGCCAAAACTCCGACAAGTCAAATTGCCTTACCAGAATTGGAGGAAAAAGATCGAGTTCCCGCAAAGCAGAAAAACCGCAAGTCAAAAACCTTGATTTTGGGGCTGTTGGGTGTAGGAGCGATCGCAAGTAGTATATTTGGGTATAGGTATTGGCAGCACGCATCTACCCATCAATCCACAGATAACGCTACGGTAACTGGGCATATTTACCAAGTAAGTACAAAAATCCCCGGTACAGTAGAGCAAGTTTTGGTCAGCGACAACCAGTTAGT
>JACCVJ010000270.1 GCA_013698215.1 Tatlockia sp.
TTGAGTAATTACCTTTATGACCTACTGCCTAAGAATTGCCGATTTACCGACCACAGAACGACCGCGAGAACGCCTAATAGCTAACGGTTCTCAGATTTTGGCAACGGCGGAATTAATTGCAATTTTATTAGGTACAGGACAAGGAGCGGGTAAACTTTCGGCTGTAGGGTTGGGGCAACATATCTTACAAGAACTTAGTAAGTGCGATCGCGATCCTTTGGCAGTTTTACGAGAAGTCAGCGTTCAAGAATTGATGCAAATTGAAGGAATTGGGCCCGCGAAGGCAACTACTATTTTAGCGGCGGTGGAGTTAGGAAAACGAGCTTTTCAATCGCGCCCCTTAGATCGTACACCCATTGAAAGCCCCGCAGAGGCAGCCGCAGCCTTAAGTCAACATTTAATGTGGCAATCTCAAGAACGTTTTGCCGTGCTACTGCTAGATGTAAAAAATCGCTTGCTAGGTACTCAAGTAATTACCATTGGTACAGCTACAGAAACCCTAGCGCCTCCCCGCGAGATTTTTCGGGAGGTGCTTCGTCAAGGTGCAACTAGAGTTGTAGTTGCTCACAATCACCCATCCGGTAGCGTAGAACCAAGTACCCAAGATATTGAGTTGACGCGCCAGTTATTGTCGGGAGCGCAGATATTAGGGATTCCACTATTGGATCATTTGATTTTGGGTAATGGCAATCATCAAAGTCTGCGAGAAATAACTACATTGTGGGAAGAATGCCCGCAAGGGGATTGATTTAAGGATATTGGTTGATAGCTTCGGTGGGAGATCCCCCCTAACCCCCCTTTTTTAAGGGGGGAAAATAAAAATATTCGGAGATCCCCCCTAACCCCCCTTAAAAAAGGGGGGGAAATAAGAAAATAAAAATATTTATTATTCTTTAACCTTAAAAAGGGGGAGCGTCTTTATTTGCTATTTAGAGGATGTTTTAAAAGTCTTGTGATTAATATCAATTAGTTGCCCTTTTGTTTAAAAAAGTGGCTAATCCATATTTCCCCCCTTTTTTAAGGGGAGTTAGGGGGGATTTTCCTTATTTCCTACTACCCAAAGTTAGGCATAGTTCTATTACTTAGGAGTGATTTTACAAAAAATACTCCTGTTAATTCTGCCAATTGTAAGAGGTGAATAGTAATTAATAGAGTCATTATATTAATAGAGAGTTATATAAACCTAAATAAATTTTGAGGGCAAAAGATGAAACTGCAAATTTTAGCTACTACTGCAATTATTAGTGCAATTTGTTTAGTAGCTCCAGTCAAAGCAGAAAATCCTGCTCATGTCAGACAGTTGCTAGAAACTAACCAATGCCAAAAATGCGATTTACAGGGTGCTGATTTGAGTGGATTTCACTTAATTGGAGCAGATTTGAGAGACGCAAACTTGCAGCAAGCTAACTTAGCAAATACTAATTTAGAAGGCGCAGATTTAACGGGTGCTAACCTCAAACAAGCTACCTTACTCAATACTTTTGCTTCTGATGCTAGTTTTAATGAAGCTAATCTTACCGGGGTAAATTTTAGCAATGCCAAGCTCTATAATGTAGATATGAATGGGGCGGTAGTAGCCGGGGCAAATTTTAAAGGAGCGAAATTGTACGGGGCAGATTTATCGAAGTATTAGATATAAAGGTAGCGTATTTACTTGGAAATTTGCTTATCTACTAAGGCAATCTGCCCGGTAAAATAATCTTCTTGATATTGCAACTGCTTGGCTAAATCTAAACCATTTTGAAACGCCTCTAAAGCTTTGGGATAATCACCTTTTTTAAGATTAATTTGCCCTATTTGATCGTAAGTATTCATCATTCCATAAACATTAACGGCTTGCGCGTCGGCTTGTAAAAGAATCCGGCTTGTTTGTAGAGCTTCATCGATTTGACCTTGCGAACTATATAAAGCTACTAATTTTCTCAACGCATCCCCCGCTTGAAAAAACTGCTGTAATGCCCAAGCAGAAGTATAGGCTTGCTGGTAAGAAGCAAAAGCTTGTTCTAGTTGTCCTAATACTTCATAATCAGAAGCAATTTCTAAGTACAATGCGGGAATTTCTGTAAGTAACTTTTCCTGCTGGTAAATTACTAATAATTGCTGTTTGGTGTCTACAGCTTGCTGACGTTGCTTAGAGCGATCGTAAATATAAGCCAACTGTTGCAAATATCCTAACTCCCCAGGGCGATCGCTCTTTGCTTTGGCAAGAGTTAGCAATTGGTTGTAACTAGCCACTGCTTGCGGATAATCAAACCAACTTAAATGTAATTCTGCAATCGTTTGTAGGGTTTGTTCGGCGGCTACAGTATCCTGTTGTTGTTGGATAGCTAAAATTTGGTTATAAACTGCTAAAGCCGATTTTGGTACTCGCACTTGCTCAAAAGCTGAAGCTAAAGCCGTTAATAGCTGCAAATCATTACTAGACTTTAGTTGCTGGGAAATTGCATCTAACCGTTGGGTAATTACTTGGACTTGATAGGGTTCATTTTCTGTCCAGGCGATCGCACCTACGCGCCCTAATGCTTGAGTTTCTGCTAAAAAACCTAACACCCGTCTCAATCTCAATTCTCGATTCCAAGTCTCAAACGCCCCTAATTTATCTCCCGCACTTAACCTAGCTTGGGCTTGAATGTTTAATTCATCTAGGGCTACCGATAAGTTTTTTTGCTCCTCTGGAGTTGGAGTTGGGGAAGTTAAAAGTTCATCGCTAGTTTTTATTTCTAAAGGATTAACAGGAAATTCCGCCGGGGGAGTTTTTGCCGGAACAGAAGTCGCATTTGTACCAATAAATAGCCAAAAAGTAGCGCTAATAAAGAGTTTTAGCACCAAGCTTTGACCAAAATTTTGTTTGTATAGCCGAGGGCTTGAGTGCATAAGTGTAGTTAAAGGTGCGAATTACTTAAAGATATTGACGGGCAAAAACAAAAAATTATCCTGAAAAACAACGAACTTCAAGCTTTAAAATACAGAAATTAGACATTTTTAAGTAGATTTTCAATTCAATGACTCATTCTACAGATATTACAACTTTAGCCCGATGGATGGCTGCCGATTTTAGCAACCAGCAGCAAGCTTTTGACAATCCACCCTTTTTTGCTCACATTCGCGTTTGTATGCGTCCCTTGCCCCTAGAATTGCTGTCAGGAGTGAGTTTTTATATCGAGCAGGCTTATGATTATATGCTCAACACTCCCTATCGAGTCCGGGTGCTGAAATTGATGGTAATGGGCGATCGCATAGCAATTGAAAACTACACTGTTAAAGAAGAACAGCAATTTTACGGTGCCTCGCGGCAAAAAGAACGTCTCAACACTCTAACAGCGACGCATTTAGAGAAATTACCAGGCTGTAATATGCTTGTAGATTGGACTGGTAGCGCTTTTAAAGGCGTTGTCGAACCGGGTAAAGGTTGTATTGTGTTCCGCAAAGACAAAAAAACTTATTTAGATAGCGAGTTTGAAATTGACGCAGACAAATTTATCAGTTTAGATCGGGGACGAGAGCTAGAAACCGACGAACACATTTGGGGTTCGGTGGCGGGAGCATTCCAATTTGTGCGTAAAGCTAGTTTTGCAGATGAAGTAGAGACGTTGCAGTGCAACGTCTCTACAAATAGGTGAAATTATTTATTGCAAATTAGCGGGTACAGTTTTTGGTACAACCCAGTAATACAAAGTATGTTGACGAGTTGGCCCTTGGACTTGGACAACTCGCTCTGGCTTCCATTCAGCCATATCAAAATCGTGGGAAACAATCCGCGTACCGGGTTTAAGTTGCTTGAATAACTGAGGACGCAGTTTAACATTAATATCCGGTAGCAAATATGTAACTACTGTAGCTTCGCTCAAATCGGTCTTGAATAGGTCTTGCTGACGAAATTGGACGCGATCGGTTACTTTTGCCGCACGAGCATTAGCATTAGCCTCGCTAATCCGTTCTGGATTGATATCTATCCCTACTCCCCGCGTACCGTATTTTTGCGCCGCCGTAACGACAATTCGTCCGTCACCACTACCAAGATCGTAGAGAACATCACTTTTTTGGACGTTAGCTAGTTGTAACATTTGAGCTACAACTTCATTGGGTGTGGAACGTAGGGAACATCTAGTTCCGGTGCGGGTGCTTCAACTCCAGTAGAGGCAGGGGTTTTAATTGTAGTCGTCGGGCTTTGTTGAGCTTGAGCATCAAAATTTCGTTGTTGGGTACAACCAGCAAACATTAAGCTACTAGAGGCGATCGCTACTAAAAAGAACTTTTGTAATTGCATAATTTCTCCTAGTTTTGGTGATGGGAAGACAACAACAATAGCGGAATACCAGCGACGACTACGGCAACGCCAAAAGCAGCCCCAATGCCTGTATAAACCAGGCTGGAATAAAGCAAATAGCCGCAGATAAGACAAAACAAAATAGGTGTAACTGGATAAAAAGGGACGCGGAAAGGGCGGAGAATTTGAGGTTCTTTAGCGCGTAAAATAAATAGCGATACTCCGCTTAAAAGAAAAAAGAACCAAAAAACCGGGGCAGTATAATCTACCATCGTTGTAAAGCCTTGGCGGGTAAAACTCCCCAGCAATACCAAGGCTAGAGTAATTGCGCCTTGGACGAGTAGGGCATTTTTGGGTGTATTAGAGCGAGATTGCCAGTGTCCCAAAAACGAAAATAGGCGAAAATCTTGCCCCATAGCGTAGTTAGTCCGAGCGCCAGTAAAAATATTGGCATTAGTTGCGCCCAGAGTTGCGATCGCAATTAGTACGCTAATAAATAACGCTCCAGTTGATCCAAAAGCGCTACGCAGCACATTGGCGGCTACAGCTTCTGATTGCGCTATTGCAGCCAATCCTAAGCCATGTATATAGGCAAAGTTGATTAATAAGTAAATGGCGGTAATAATGCCAATACTCCAGATTAGCAATCGCACCATATTTTTTTTGACGTTATGCAACTCTGCAGATATGTAAGCTGCTTCATTCCAGCCACCAAAAGAAAACAGTACAAAAACCATTGCTGAACCCCAGTTCGTTTGGGTGGTAGCTGGGGCGGCGGTTACAGGCGGTAAAGAGGGCGCAATAAAAGTCGCCCCTACTATAACTACCAATAGCAAACCCAAGACTTTAGCTATACTCAGCCAGTTTTGCGCCCATTTTCCTTGTTCGACACCGACAATATTCAAACTTGTCAACAAGATGACTGCAAAAGCAGCATAAATAGATGATGAGTAGTCACCAAGACGTAATAACTGGGAGGTGTAATCGCCAAAAACAAAAGATACTGTAGCAATAGAGCCAGTTTGAATTACTGCCATTCGCGCCCAAGCAAATAGGAAAGCTACCCTAAAGCCAAAGGCACGCCTAAAGTAATAATAATTGCCCCCAGCATGAGGATAGGTAGTGGCTAGTTCACCGTAGCAAAGAGCGCCGATTAAAGACATGACACCGCCCAAAAACCAGGCTAATAGCACTGCCGAATTGCTACCTAAATTGCTGGCAACTATCGATGGGGTTTGAAAAATGCCTACACCGATAACTAAACCAACAATTAGCGCCAGGGCATCTCTAAGAGCGATCGCACTTTTAGGGGCGGCTACTTCTATCCCTACAGCTTGCTCGTTTACACTACGATTTACACGTCTAGTCATTCCACCTCCCGTTGTTTAAAACTGGCATTGATGGCGCAATTCTTTTGCATGAAAAGTGCGATCGCGCTGTAAAAAACATGAAACGCGATCGCTGGCTAGTTGTTTGTCCCGCTCAAATTACTAAAGACTTGTTAATTTCCTCAGAACTTTGACTTAAAGTTAGTTTTGCAAATGAATGTGACGAGAAAGTGACAGTAGTTTTTAGGGCGATCATCTTAACCCTGGAAGCCCCGAAAAGTTGTAGCCAACTCCAATTACTAGACCTACATCTGTATCATCAACAAACCCCACATTTACGCCGGCGGTTGCTGTAAATCGAGGTGTTATCGGTACATCTACACCTCCAGTTAGCAGTAAACCCACGTCGCTATTATCACCGGTAGAAATTACTGCCCCACCACCAATATAAGGAGCTATATTGAATCTAGTTGTTCCCAAATTTTTGGTAGGAAAATCGATGGTTACAGGCAGCAAGATTGTTGTATTGTCACCAAATAGAACTGAAGGTCTTACAGATAAGTTTCGTGTTAAACCAACTTTGCTAAGGACACTAAAAGAACCTTCTCCTATCCCTGTATCACCACCAATACCAATATTGCCACCAACACCAATGTAGCTAGAACCAGAGCGGGTAGATCTACCAGGATTCACACCGCCAAAGGGCGGATTACTACCATCAGATGGTGGTGGTGTCGGTGTTGATGGAGTAGTCGGCGTGCCATCGGATGGTGGTGTTGAGGAGCCATCACTGGGTGCAGTGTTATCTAAAGGCCCAGGCTGAGTGGTGGGTGTACTATCCCTAGGTACGGTGTTATCTAAAGGCCCAGGCTGAGTGGTTGGCGTACTACCAGGTGTGGTGTTATCAAATGGTGCGGGTTGAGTTGTCGGCGTACCATCGCTGGGTGCAGTGTTATCAAGTGGCGCAGTTTGTGTAGTACCGTTTTGAGGGGCAGAAAGTTGAGCCATAAGTTTATAATTGGCATTGGCATCTGTACGGTTAAAATTTGGTGCAACTTCATTTACATTTTCGGCAATTATCAATGTATTTTGATCGCGTAGTTTTGCCGTTTGAGCTTGTGCTGAAACTCCAACTAATAATACAGATGCGCTAGTCATACCGATTAACAAATAAATTTTTCCTAAGTTCATATTATTCCTACTTCCTTGTTGATGAACTATTCAAACATTAAAGGTAATAAGCTCTTTGACTCAGTTGGGGTTAAATTCGTCACCTGTTAAAGTAATACTAGAGACAGATGTAAAAAATTAAAAAAACCTCAACTGTGATAGCCAAATATATAGGCTTGAACAGCTTATTGACCTAATAGATTATAACTATTAATTACTTAATCTGATACTTTTATGATGAGCAACAAATGTGACGACAAAGTGACAGCAACTTAAGATTTAGAACTGAGGGGCAATCGGATTTGAAAAGTAGAACCTTGCCCAACTTTGCTAGTGACACTAATTTGACCGTTGTGAGCTTTAACAATTTGCTCGGCGATCGCAAGTCCCAAACCAAAACCGCCCCTTGCCTTAGTATGTCCCTCATTCCCGCGATAAAATCGTTGAAAAATATGGGGCAAATGTGCGGCGGAAATACTCACACCGCTATCGATAACTTGAATCAATCCTTGATGAGCTTGAATCGATAGTTTTAACTGCACCGTACCGCCAGCATTCGTATACTTACAAGCATTATTGAGCAAATTCATTACCGCTTGACGAATCAAATTAGCATCAGCTTTTACTTCTACTTTTTGCGCTGGTAAGTCGTGAATAAAGTTGAGCTTTTGAGCTTGAAGTTTATAATCGTCCAAAACATCTGCTAATAACTGCCTTAAATCTACTTTTGACAAAGCTTCTGGGGGCAATTTTCCTTCATGACGCGCCAAAAACAATAATTGAGTTACAAGCATACTCATTAACTTAGTAGCCTCAACAATTTTTTCAAA
>JACCVJ010000294.1 GCA_013698215.1 Tatlockia sp.
CTTATTTAAGAAGCTTAGGACAAAAAAGATCGCGCATTATCGACGCGCAAGTTCCTGGCATTGGGGAACCACTATTAATGGCTTTTGGCATCAATAGCAATAAGCTCGATCCTACCGGACTATTAGCCGTAGGTAGTCGCCACGAAACAGAAATAGCGGCAGCCGCCTACATCGCCGAAACGGGAACTGGGTGGTTAGAATCTTTGGAATTAGCTCGTCGCGCCTTTACCGAAGCAGATAGCTTTATTGGTACTGCGCCCTCCCCACTCTTTGTCGGTAGCTTAGAAGTGTTGCAATACCTTTCCCAAGCGGGGTTAAAACTAGGCATTCTTTCCGCCGCCTCTACGGAGCGAGTACGCGCCTTTGTCCAAACTCATCAGTTGAGCGATTACATTCAATTGCAAGGGGGAACCATACCAGGCGGAATTAGCAAACCCAATCCAGAATTATTTATTCATGCCTGTCAATCTTTACAAGTTGAACCAATTAATACTCTAATGGTGGGCGACTCGGTGGGAGACATCAAAATGGCACGTGAAGCCGGAGCCGCCGGATGTATTGGCATCTGCTGGAACCAAAGTGCTACTTATTTGACATCGGCAGATGTAGTGATTTCTCACTTAGAAGATATTAAATTTGTGTAAAGCCTTGATGAAGCTATGAGCTTTCTTCTGCTTATAAGCTAGACATATAGTGATAGTAGACGGTTATAATAACCGAAATTTACTTGCGTAAATTGCTGCTAATCATCCCTAGGAGGAAATGCCCTTGTCTCGTCGCTACCTGTTTACTTCCGAATCTGTAACTGAAGGTCATCCCGATAAAATTTGCGACCAAATCTCCGATACCATTTTAGATGCCTTACTCGCCCAAGATCCTAGTAGTCGCGTTGCCGCCGAAGTTGTAGTCAATACCGGATTAATATTAATTACTGGTGAGATTACAACCAAAGCTCAAGTAAATTATGTAGACCTAGCTCGGAAAAAAATTGCTGATATTGGCTATACCGAGTCCGATAACGGTTTTTGTGCTAATAGCTGCTCGGTTTTGGTAGCTTTAGACGAACAATCTCCCGATATTGCTCAAGGCGTAAACACGGCTCACGAAAGCCGCGAACAAGATAGCGAAGAACAATTTGATGCGGTTGGCGCTGGCGACCAAGGCTTGATGTTTGGTTTTGCTTGCAACGAAACCCCCGAATTGATGCCTTTACCTATTAGTCTTGCTCAACGAATTGCTCGTCGTTTAGCCGCAGTGCGAAAAACAGGTCAATTGCCTTACCTGCGTCCTGATGGCAAAACTCAAGTAACCGTCGCTTACGAAGATGGTAAGCCTGTAGGAATTGATACGATTTTGGTTTCTACTCAGCACACTGCTAGTATTGGCGATATTACAGAGCCTGAAGCAGTCCAAGCAAAAATCAAAGCCGACCTCTGGACAGCAGTAGTCGAGCCTATATTTGTGGACTGTGATATCAAACCAGACGCGGAAACTCGCTTTTTGGTTAATCCCACCGGAAAGTTTGTAATTGGCGGGCCACAAGGCGATTCTGGGCTAACTGGACGCAAAATAATTGTTGATACCTACGGCGGTTACTCGCGGCATGGTGGCGGGGCATTCTCCGGCAAAGATCCCACAAAAGTAGATCGCAGCGCCGCTTATGCTTGCCGTTATGTTGCTAAAAATATCGTCGCGGCTGGATTGGCCCAAAAGTGCGAAGTGCAGCTAAGTTACGCTATTGGTGTCGCAAGACCAGTAAGTATTTTAGTTGAAACCTTTGGCACAGGCAAAGTAGATGACGACTTCTTATTGGAATTAGTCAAAGAACATTTTGAACTGCGTCCTTTAGGCATCATTCATACTTTTAACCTGCGTCAGCTTCCTGGGGAACGTGGGGGACGTTTTTACCAAGATGTCGCAGCTTATGGTCACTTTGGACGTACCGATTTAGATTTGCCTTGGGAACAAACCGATAAAGCGGCAATATTAAGCGCTGCTTTAACTCAATCGGCTTCTGTATAGTTGTTGATTAGAGCGACTTTGCATAGATAAATTCCTAGGATGAGGGGTAACTTGCCCGAAAATTATCTCCTCTCTTAAAAAGGGGGAAATATCTGACAAAATACTTGCTAAGGGATAAACTGAACGGGTTTATTCCTTTTTTATGGGGATGGCAAAGATTTTAGAAAATACCCCACTAAATACAGCGAACCACACAAAATAACCGGGCGATCGCTTTGTAGTGTCTTTAAAGCCGAAAATAAGTCGTCATGAGTCTCGCAAGTTGCTAAATTGGGGCAAATAGTTTGAGCTAAAGCTGCTAAATCTAGCACCTTGGCGCTGCTATGGTCGGGTACGGGGACTAAGTGTAAGCCGTCTAGGGAGCGCAGCAAGGCTGTAAAAATTTCTGCGTGGTCTTTGGTTGATAACATCCCCATTACCCATGTTACCGGGGCTGCTAGCGTATCTGCATACTGGCGTAAAGCCTGCGCCGCCGCCGGATTGTGAGCGCCATCAATTAGTAAAGGGAGGTCGCCATACTTTACCCACTGAAGGCGACCGGGCCAGCGAGTTTTTGCCATGCCAGCAGAAATTGCTCTAGTAGTAATTTTCCAGCCTTTTTGTTGCAATACGTGAATAGTAGAAATGGCGATCGCACAGTTACTTAATTGAATGTTGCCTAGCAATGGCAAAGGGTAATCAATATTTTGATAACTTGCCCATCTTTGACCGTTAACAATTGGTAATTCTGTAGCAGGTTCTACCACTACCGCCGGACAATTTAATTTAGTAATCTGCGATCGCACGACCTTCTGGGCTTCTAGGGGCAATTGTCCCACTACTACCGGACAACCGGGCTTAATAATTCCTGCTTTTTCTGTGGCAATCTCTGTCAAAGTTGAGCCTAATTGCTGCCAATGTTCGCGGCTAATGGAGGTAATTACAGTAACTAGGGGGCGACAAATATTAGTCGCATCTAGTCTTCCCCCTAAACCTACTTCTACTACCGCTATATCTACCTTGCTTTGGGCAAAATACAACCAAGCCGCCGCCGTAATTACTTCAAACTGCGTCGGCGATTCGGTGGTGGGATTAATAGCGTTAATAACTTGTATTAACAAGCTTTGCAACGCTTCTACAAAAATCGGTTGTTCATTTAAGCAAATCCGCTCATTCCAATCGACTAAATGCGGCGATGTATAGCGTCCTACCTTGTAGCCGGCTTGAGTCAAAATTGAAGATAAATAAGCACATACCGAACCTTTGCCATTAGTTCCGGCGACGTGAATTATCGGTACGTTATGGTGGGGGTTGCCTAAACTAAATAGTAGTTGCTCGATTCTTTCTAAGCCCAGATGAACGCCAAATCTTTGAAAGGGTTGCAGTATAAAATCAATATTCACAGCCACAAGTAAAAATAGTTTTTTAGGATTAACCTTAACTTAAACCTTTGGCTTTCTTGTAAGCGATCGCTCGGTTATAGCTTGCTTCTTGCAAACTGCCGATGCGCTCAATATTGTATTGTTCTATAACTCTAGCGCGGGCAGCATAACCCAACTGCTGGCGTAATTGGGGTGCAGTCAATAATTCTAATACTGCCTGAGCAATCTTTTCTGGGCTTTTCGGCGGTACTAAACGACCCACCTTGTCAGAGTTGAGCATTTCCGCCATACCGCCAGCACTGCTGCCTACAATCGCCCGACCTGCAGCCATTGCTTCTAAACAAACATAACCAAAACTTTCCCAAAGACTCGGAAAAACACATATATCAGTAGCGCTTAAAGCTGATGGAATTTGCTCTGGCGGTAATTTTCCAGTAAATTCAATTGATTTGAGGTATGGTTGCAGCAGGTCTTGGAGATACTCAAACATATTTTGCTTAGGATTAGGGGACGCGGCAAAAGCACCTACAAAACGAAACTTAGTTTGGGGTTGCTTTGCTAAAATTAGCGGTATAGCTTTTGCTAAATCAATTACCCCTTTTCTAATCTCTAAAGTGCCGATAAAGCTAACGGTATTAGTAAGCGTGTTTAAAGGAATAGTTAATGATTCCGCCGATGGACTATAGGGCAGAGGAAATATATGTACCTTTTCTGGCTCTAGCCCCCAAAGTTTAATTAGTTTATCTGCGATAGATTGGGAAGGAGCAGCAATCTCGTCTGCTGCTAATGCATGAACGCCCTCCATATCAACAAAAAGATTAATACCTCCAATGTAAAAATCAAGTTTTCTCCTTAATGCTTTCCGTAGATTAAACTTGACAAGCTGGCGGGAGAGTACGTCAGGCGTATGAAGTTTAACTACTAAGGGAATCTCAGGAACAAGCTGCACAGCCAATCGAGCATCAGCCCAATAATCGGGTCCTTCTAAAACATCAAAACCAATTTCATTATGGCGGTTAGCAAATATTTGAGCAATTAG
This sequence comes from Tatlockia sp., assembly GCA_013698215.1. GTDB lineage: Bacteria > Cyanobacteriota > Cyanobacteriia > Cyanobacteriales > Chroococcidiopsidaceae > Aliterella. The sequence goes on from JACCVJ010000294.1 coordinate 4,423, forward strand.
CTTGGCAAAATCTGTGTGTAACTTCTCATTTCTAATCCGGTGTACTACTACACCATTAGGCTGGGTTTCAGTTCCCGAACGCTGGCGACTAGCAGCAAAAACTTCTACTTGATTTCCACGTACTTGTAGCATATTTGACGCTTGTTTTACGTAAGTAGAAATTCCTCCATCCGCAGTATCTGGGGGGTATTGATAAGATATAAAAGCAATTTTCATAAGTAATTTGCGGCGGAATATTTATAGATTTTTCTAAGTAACTTTTATAAAATCAAAAAGCAGTTTGTAACAAAAATTTATCATATGCCCCGATGGATTGCAAATATTCAAGGATTATTCAACTTATTTTTAGAGTCTCATTGTCTGTTATGCGATCGCTCTACTCCTACAGAATTTTGCCTTGACTGCACTAGACAATTGCAAAAATGTCAATTAACACGCCCCCAT
>JACCVJ010000295.1 GCA_013698215.1 Tatlockia sp.
TTACAAAGATACTAACAGCAGGGAACCACCGCCGTTTCAAGCTCAACAGATATCGGCTCAAATCTAAATCAAGCGATTCTCTAGATTCCATAGAATTTTTCGACATAAATATAAATATTTAAAAAAAAGGTTTTAGACGAGCAACTCAAATATTTACTGAAATTTTAAACCAGACACTGAATTATCTATAGGTTTTAATTTTCGTGATGAGAAGCACCTTCATTTGAGCATTAAGGAATGGTTGATGGTAGTTTTTTTCGATATCCGGCACGGGTTTTCCATCCAGGAGAACTTTGCATACTTCTGCCGTACAGTTACTCGGTAGATTTTCGAGGATTCTTTCCTTAAAGGCGGAGGGGCTATAGGTACGTGCAAAGCCTTCATAAGCACCCCATCCCGCAAAACTGCCAGTTCTATCAATGATTGTATTAGCTTTTTCAGGCTTGTAGATCTCAACATTCATTTTATTCCATATCTCTGCATACTCGTTGGTAAGAAATAGTGGTGTAATCGCAAGCTTCCCACCTACTTTAAGTAGACGTACTGCTTCCTGAACGAACTTTACATCCAAGTCATCTCTAAAATGCTCAAAGGAGTGATGGCAGGCAATCCCATCTAGCGATTCATCTGGAAGCGGAATGGCTTCGATTGAGCCTCCAATGTAGGTAATCCCGTCCGCATTTTGACCGTCTAGTAAGGAATCCTCGCAGTAAATTGTCAATTCCAACTTAGTAAACTCCATTAAAGCTCTTATATATTCGGCTTCTCCACCACCTGCTGCGTCAAGTATGCAATCACCATTCTTCAAACCTAGTAGCTTAATTGTCGTGAGGTATTCAAGGGGCTTAGAGTGGGCGTAAGACAGTCTGCTATAGTTGTGTCGAAGAATATTAAAATTTACAAAACGTGTGTACTCATTCCATGAAATATCCACACTGGTTATTGCTGTCGAAATCTCTGTGAGTTCTAAGTCGTTTGCCGGACGCAGAAGCTGATTTATCTTTAGATTATTTAGCTTCAATGCTATTAGCAACTTCCACTTACATCCTATTAAAAATCGAGATAACCTAGCAGTATCTACTTTAAATTTAAAAATTATTTGCTCCAATTACTCATACAATAGAACTCTTGCAAAATTATTTTTGTGTTATGACCAACTCTTTTACTTTAATATCAATGAGGGCGAGATAATTGAAAAGGGTGATCTCTGGGGTGTTGCGTAGGAGCTATCACCAAAAAAAGATAAAATTTAATTTTAGCAATGGTGAGCGATAGCGAAGCGCTTCGCTATCCCAAATCATCCTAAAAGCTGAAACGGTTGTCGCGTAGTACTTACAGCATACTTTGCCCCTGGTGACAGCTTCCGTAACTCTACCCTATCTTGACGTAATCTCTTTGTACTTCAAGTTGAAGTGCGGAATGTGGGTTGTTGCTTTCCCCTGATTATTGAGGGGATACGAATTTATGATCATCTTTAAATCAAAATATTATTTCATTTAGCTTAAATTTTACCATACTTTGGGTTATTTTTTTAGGGGGTTTTCCTAACACAGCAATTCCAAATTCAAATTTTGACAACGGGTACAGTTTACCTTGAGGATAAAGGAGTATTTCTTCAAGAGCATCGAGATGGAGCCGATGACACTGAGTTTTGGGGTAATGCTGGGATTTCTCACTAGAGCGATCGCTGAAATCAAAGACCCCCGACAAGCTAGTAATGCGACCCGTTACAGCATCAAAGATACTGTGCTGGGTGCGTTTTCAGTATTTTTCATGCAGTGCGAGTCATTTTTAGAACATCAGCGTCAGATGCACAGCCGTTTTGGGCAAGATAATGCTCAAAACTTGTTTGGCTTGAAGCAAATTCCGACCACGCCTCAGATTCGCAACATTCTGGACGAGATCGCAGCAAGCGGATTATTTCGGGTCTTCATCTGGGTTTACCATAGATTGCAGAGGGATGGGTATTTTTTGCCCTATCAATGTCTGGGAGGACATCTGTTGGTGACGTTAGACGGCACTCAGTATTTTAGTTCTCGGACTATCCACTGTGAGTATTGTTCAAGTCGCACCCATAAAAACGGCACTGTCACCTACTTTCATAGTGCGATTCTCCCTGTAATTGTCGCACCAGGTCAGTCCCAAGTGATTTCCTTAGCTCCTGAGTTTATCACCCCCCAAGATGGGTCAGAAAAACAAGATTGTGAAGTGACGGCTGCCAAACGATGGATAAGCAACTATGCCCCAGAATTCCAAGGTCAACCCGTGACAATTTTGGGGGATGACCTCTATAGTCGTCAACCGATGGTTCAACATTGCCGGGAATCTGGAATGAATTTTATCTTCACTTGCCTACCCCAATCCCACACTGCACTCTATGACTGGTTGGAATATCTTGAGCGGGTTGGAGAAATCAAGACCTTAGAAATCAGTCAGTGGCACAAGCGCTCCAAAGAAATTTATCGCTATCGTTATGTCAATGATATTCCTTTGAGAGACACTCAACCCGCCTTGGGAGTTAATTGGTGCGAACTAACCCTCACCCGTCAGTCTGATGGCAAATTACTTTACCAAAATGCTTTCATCACTGGACATGAACTTACAGACGAGACTGTTCCCTTGGTGGTTAGCGCCGGCAGAAGTCGCTGGAAGACAGAAAATGAAAACCACAATGTTCTCAAAACCAAAGGCTATCATCTGGAACACAATTTTGGACATGGGCAACACCATTTAGCTGGCTTCCTGCTCACCCTCAATCTCTTAGCCTTGATCTTCCACAGCGTTTTGCACTTGGTTGACAAACCCTACCAACAAATCCGCTTGCAGCGCGGTACTCGCAAAGGATTCTTTCAAGATATTCTTAGCCTCACCAAGTATTTGCTGTTTGACAGTTGGCAGCATTTAATTGATTTCATGCTTAATGACTCACCACTCTCTCTGACGACTGATTCCTCTTAAATTTTTGAATTTGGAATTGCTG
>JACCVJ010000302.1 GCA_013698215.1 Tatlockia sp.
CAATTTCCACGTCTTCATTTTTGGACATATCAAAATAATGATTGCAAAGTTTGTAGATTTATCGAATTTCAAATACTTTGTTCCCTCAAAGCATAGTGGAGAAAACGAATCGATACTATTTTCAGATGTGAATCAATAGTAGAAAACTAACAAAAGCAAAGCGAAAGTTAGTTTTCCGAAACAGTGAACAAGTAAGCCGTCAGTTGAACGAACCTGACTTGCTCTTTGAATCTGGGGTTGAGGTAGGAAAGGAACAGAAAGCGACGCTGCGCGTATAATACTTTTTATGCGCTGAGTTTTTAAACATTTTTCTTCAAAAACAGGTAAAAAAGATCATTTATCTATCAAAAAACTGCTCGTATAATAAAATCTGCAAGAAATACTGATTTCAAAGAAGTTTTTCAAAAACAACTCTAAGTCTAAACAAAACTTGCAGTTATAGGGAATTTGAATATTTATTATGCGTTGAGCGTCGCTTTCTGTTCCGAAAATTCCTTAACCCCTAATTTCGGTAGGAGTTACGCAGTTGAAACATTGTTAAACATAGCTTTATTGAAAATAAAAGACTTATGGCGATTTGTATTTACCAAAAACGCTCGTAAGTTATTGATTTTCCGTTCAACTGCGTAACTCCTACAGAGATATTTTCAAACATTACTGATCTCTTTTCCGCCATCCCCTTTTTCCTATGTTGAATTTAGTTGTATTCAATCCTGCCTACTCTAAACAAAACGTATTGGACGCCCCTTTTTAAAGTTAATTTATTTGTAACTGGAGTGCTTACGTGTTATCGTTGTGCCTTATTTTATTATTTTATTCAAAATTGAATAGAACGTTTGTGGGTATTGATAGGTTGCTGATCAAGCAAATTTCATTTTCGCATTTTCAAGAATCATATTTTAATTTCGAGACAATCGTTCCGTTTAGTCATGAAAAAAAATTAACTGTCAATTAACCATTAATCTTACCTTGTATATTCAGTGTTTTTCCCATTAACAATATGGAACCAACACGCGAAACTCAGTACCATAAAGCAACATCAACGGTTGCGCAGGAAGAAACTGCTTTTATTAGCAATCCCAGCACTATAAGTGAACCAAAAGATGGAGTGCAAAATAACGCTCTTCCCGTTTTATCCATACCCAAAGGTGGCGGCGCGGTTCGCAGTATCGGTGAAAAGTTTAGTGTTAACCCGGTGACCGGAACCTGTTCTCTGACTGTGCCTATAGTTGCAGCACCGGGTCGCTCTGGCTTTGGCCCACAACTTTCTCTCTCCTATGATTCGGGTGCGGGAAATGGACCATTTGGCTTTGGCTGGAATATTTCGTTGCCTGCTATTACGCGCCAAACAAACAAAGGATTGCCTCGTTATAATGACAGTGAAGAGTCTGATGTTTTTATTCTGTCAGAAGCAGAAGATCTAGTTCCAGTTTTTAAACAAAATAATCAAGGTGAATGGGTGCATAATCAAGGTGAATGGGTACGCAATGCACAAGGCGAGTTTGTTATACATGATAGCGAACGTGAAGGATTTACGATTAGACTTTATCGACCTCGCATTGAGGGATTGTTTGCCCGAATCGAGCGTTGGACTCGTATAAGCGATGGTGATACGCACTGGCGTTCGATTACAAAAGACAACATCACGACCGTTTATGGAAAGTCTGAAAACTCGCGTATCGCTGACCCAGGAGATTCAAGACGCATTTTTAGTTGGTTGATCTGCGAGAGTCATGATGACAAGGGTAACGCTATTGTTTACACCTACGAAACTGAAAATGATAAAGGAGTAAGTTTTTCGGCAGCACACGAAGCAAATCGAATGCAACAAGGGCGTTCTACCAATCGTTACCTCAAGCGAATTAAATATGGCAATCTTAAATCACGATTAGTTGAGCTTAATTTATCTCAAGAGGAATGGATGTTTGAGATTGTCTTTGACTATGGCGAACACAGTCAGAACAATCCAGCCCCAAACGATGCAGGTGATTGGTTATGTCGGAAAGATCCTTTTTCATTTTACCGGTCCGGATTTGAAGTTCGCACTTATCGACGTTGCGAGAGAGTGCTTTTGTTTCACCATTTTTCCGAACTTGGCCAGGCGCCTACCCTTATCCGTTCAACTGATTTTAGATACAACTATACCCAGCATAACGGTTATTCTTTATTAAACTCTGTTACTCAAACAAGCTACGTTCGGCAAGGCGATGGTTACAAGTCGAAGTCAATTCCCCCAACAACCTTTAACTATTCGGCTGCTCCTATAAACGAGACGACAATCAACGCGACGGTAGAGATTTTAGATAATGAGTATTTACGCGGATTGCCCCTCAATAATTCATCTGTTCATTTGCTTGATTTGGATGGTGAAGGGCTACCTGGAATAATGATCGAACAATCAGGTTCCTGGTATTACCTGCGAAATTTAAGCCCCATCACTTTTGAGTCTGCTGATAGTATGTTGCCGCAGACAAAAGCACGCTTTGCGCCTCCTGAAACAATTGCTGCCCGCCCCACCTCAGTAGAAGCAGGCATGGAACGATATAATTTCTTGGATTTAGACGGTAACGGGAGGATTGAACTAGTTCAATTTAGCGGATCGCTCCCAGGCATTTTTGAACGTAATCAACAAAAGAATTGGAAGCCTTTTCAACCCTTCGTTTCCTTGCCAACAATAGACTGGAACGATCCCGACTTGATTTTTGTAGATTTAACCGGTGACGGTCTTGCTGATTTACTTATCACTGATAAATCCGTTTTCACTTGGTATCCATCCCGAGGGCATGAAGGCTTTGGCGCGGCTGAACATTCGTTTCAAGGTTTTGACGAAAAACAAGCGCCGGTATTAATATTCGCCGATAAAAAACAGGCAATCTTTTTTGCGGACATGTCAGGCGACGGTTTAAGTGATGTCGTGCGCGTTGGTGCTACAGAAATTTGCTACTGGGCAAACTTAGGTTACGGTCGATTTGGCGCGAAAATTACAATGGATAGCGCGCCGCATCTTGATACGCCAGAATTGTTTGATCAGCGGCGTGTCCGTTTAGCCGATATTGATGGTTCAGGAACAATCGATCTGATTTATCTCGCCGCGCATGGTCCGCAAATCTATTTTAATCAATCCGGCGCAAGCTGGAGTGAGAGTTATACGCTGGACGGATTCCCGCCAATTGATAACTTGGCTGCCGTTCAAGCCACAGACTTTTTGGGAATTGGCACTGCATGTCTGGTTTGGTCATCGCCGCTACCTAACGACGCACACAAAAAGATGCGCTATGTTGATTTGATGGGCGGGCAAAAGCCGCACTTGCTCACTAAAGTCGAGAACAATTTGGGCGCGGTAACTGACATTCATTACGCACCCTCTACTAAGTTTTATCTAGACGACGAGTTAGAGGGAAAACCTTGGACTACCAAACTACATTTTCCGGTCCACGTGGTCGAGCGCGTCGAAGTTTACGACCGTATTAGCAGCAACCGTTTTGTCACCCGTTATGCTTATCATCATGGGTTTTATGATGGAGTTGAGCGAGAATTTCGCGGTTTTGGCATGGTCGAACGATGGGATTCGGAAGAATTTTCCGCATTTAACAAAAACCGTGTACTTCCGCCCGGCAATAATTGGGACGAAAGTTCACACGTCCCGCCAACACTAACTAAAACCTGGTTTCACACCGGAGCATATTTTGAAGATGCATCTATTTCAAAACAATTTGAGCATGAATATTATCACGAAGGCGATCACAGCTTAAAACAAGGTGAGCTGACCGAAGAACAGTTCAAAGCTCTTGTACTGCCAGATACAGTTCTGCCTGATGATCTAATTGCTGAGGAAGCACGCGAGGCTTGTCGCGCGCTCAAAGGAACCACTCTTCGACAAGAAGTTTATGCGCTCGACAATAGAGAAGAGTCTGACCGTCCATATACCGTCTCGGAGCGCAATTACACAATTCGAATGCAACAACCACGCGGGAAAAACCGGCATGGCGTTTTTTTCACTCATGGGCGCGAGACAATTGATTACCACTACGAACGGAAGCTCTATGAAGTTGCCGGACAAAAATTAGCTGACCCACGCGTAGCCCATCGCTTTACGCTTGAAGCAGACGATTATGGAAACGAACTCCGATCAGTATCAACCGTTTACGGACGGCGTTTTGATGCTCCTGACGGTGTTCTTACCTCTGAAGATAAAAAGAAGCAAAAACAAACGCTTCTAATTTGCACTGAAAATCGTTACACCAACCCGATAATTTTTGAACCCGATAATTACCGAACGCCTTTGCCTTCTGAAATACGAACCTGGGAGTTGATTAACATTGAGCCTGAGACAGACCAGACAAATAACTCCGGTCCAAAAATTACTAGACTTTTTAATTTTGACGAATTAAAGAAAAAGACTAACGCTGCGAGTGACGGAAACCACGATTTGGCCTTTGAGGACGTAAAACACATCGGGGCAAAAACAAATAAGCCTTACCGCCGTCTGGTCGAGCACGTTCGTACACTGTATCGCAAAGATAATTTAACCGGTCTTTTGCCACTCGGCAAATTGGAGCCGCTGGCGTTGGCAGGCGAAACTTACAAGTTAGCGTTGACGCTTGAATTGTTAGCTAACATTTATCAGCGGGGACAGGAAAATTTATTACCTGCAAATCCAACTAGTCTTTTGAAAAACAAAGGCGGCTATGTTCACAGCGAAGGGGATCTTAACTGGTGGATTCCGTCGGGTCGAGTTTTTTATCATCCTAAAGATATTGAGCCGGAGCAGGAATTAAAATTTGCCAAAGAGCACTTCTTTTTGTCGCACCGAGCTCTTGACCCGTTTTTTAACGAGCTATTCATTAGCTATGACGATAAGAACAAATTCTTGCCGGTGGAAACCCGCGATTCTCTTGGAAATATTGTTCGCGCCGAATATGACTACCGGGTTTTACAGCCTAAACTAATTACGGATCCGAACGGCAATCGAACTGAAGTAACCTTTGGCATTTTGGGTTTCGTTGTTGGAACTGCTGTGATGGGTAAAACTGATGACGTTGGCGATTCCCTCGCCGGATTTACAGCAGATCTTGATCTGGCAACAATGCAAGCATTTGCCGCTGAACCAGACGTTCATGCTTCTACCTTATTAAAAAATGCCACCACCCGAATTATATATGACGTTGAGCGTTTTAAGCGTTGCGGTCAACCATCTTTTGCAGCTACGCTCGCTCGGGAAACTCACGTTAGCGATTTGCAGCCGGGACAGCAAACTAAAATTCAAATTACCTTCACTTACTCGGACGGTTTCGGTCGAGAATTACAAACTAAAATTCAAGCTGAAAAAGGTGACGCGCCAAGACGCGCATCGAATATTGCGGTTACCGGCGGCGCTCCATTACAAGCAACCGGAGATGTTAAACCCGGAACGTTGATTCTTGAAAACGGGCATTTGAGCCAAACCGCAGTTGAGAAGCGATGGGTTGGCAAAGGGCGCACAGTTTACAACAACAAGGGACAGCCGGTTAAACAGTATGAGCCATTTTTCAGCTCGACTCATCTCTATGAAGAAGAAACGGAAATGACTGACGCAGGAGTGAGCTCAGTGCTTTTTTACGACCCGGTCGGGCGCGTTATTACTAACTTACATCCAGATAACACTTACGAAAAAGCCCTCTTTGACCCGTGGCGTCAAGAGACGTGGGATGTTAATGATACCGTCGCTTTAGACCCGCGAACCGACGCAGATATCGCTGATTTTGTCAGTAATTATTTCGAGTCGCAGCCTGATGCGTGGAAAACCTGGCGCGCAGAACGCATTAATGAGAATTATGGCGAAACTCCCGAGCAACGAAAAGCGGAAAAAGCCGCAGTTGAAAAAGCCGACGTTCACGCTGGCACGCCAGCCATTGCTTTTTTAGACACTCTGGGGCGAACATTTTTAACGGTCGCGCACAATAAGTTTAAGCGTCGGGAAGAAAACAACGAGGTCATAGTTGATGAGCGACATCTTACTCGCTCTGAACTGGATATCGAAGGCAAACCGCTCGCGATCGTTGATGCGCGCGGGCTTCGGGTAATGGAATACCTCAAGCAAAAAACGCCAGGCAATAATGATGAGATTTTCACCGTCGGCTACGATGTAGCGGGCAATCTGCTTTACCAAAAAAGCATGGATGCCGGGGAACGATGGGTGCTTAACGATATAACCGGCAAACCTATTATGGCTTGGGACAGTCGCGGACAAACTTTCCGCAACGAATATGATGAGCTGCGCCGCCCCGTCGCATCGTTTGTCCAAGGCTTTGACGCAGACAACCGGAACCGCGAAATCCAGTTTGAGAAAATAGTTTATGGCGACGCGCCGAACAATGGTTTGTCAGATGCAAAAAAAGCTAAACTTAATCTTCGCGGTAAAATATATAAACACTTTGACACGGCGGGTGTCGTTACAAATCTGGGACGCAACCCGGCGACTAATGATGATGAGTCCTTCGACTTTAAAGGCAATTTAATACGCAACACACGACAGCTCCTTGTCGATTATAAAAAACAGCCAAACTGGGCGGCGAATACTCTTCCCGCACTTGAACAAGAAGTTTTCATCGGCAGCACTCAATTTGATGCTTTTAATCGCGCAATCCAGATTGTTGCGCCGCACGGTAACCGCACAGGAACTAAATTTAATGCTGTCCGTCCCGGCTACAACGAAGCCAACTTGCTGGAACGCGTTGACGTGTGGCTGGAATTAACGGAAGAACCAAGCGCGTTATTAAATCCAAACAGCGCGACGAACACTGTCGGCGTTAAAAACATTGATTACGATGCCAAGGGACAGCGCACGGGTATCGAATACAAGAATTCTGTAAAAACGAAGTATACATACGATTCGGAAACTTTTCGCTTGAGGCATCTTGAAACACTGCGCAGAAACGAGCGGCTGCAAGATTTGCATTACAGCTATGACCCGGTTGGCAATATAACTTCTATCCGAGACACCGCGCAGCAAACAATCATCTTTCGTAACCGGCAAGTCACAGCGGACAACAATTACGTTTACGATGCCATTTATCGCCTCGTCGAAGCGAGTGGGCGCGAACATCTAGGATTGTTAAATAATCAGCGCAAGTCTCCAACACAGCCGGATGCATTTAACCTTTTCCACGCTAATCTCGAACATCCGGGCGACGGCAAAGCGATGGGCAACTACCGCGAGGAATACGTTTATGACGAGGTGGGCAACATTCTCGTCATGCGCCATAAAGGAAGCGATCCTAATCATCCGGGCTGGAAGCAGTGTTACCGATACGCAATCGATAGCAATCAATTGCTCAGTACCAGCAAGCCAAGTAATGCACAAAATCCTGACAGTGCCTGTGCCGCACATTATGGTTCTGGTCCGATTCATCCAAACCGTTATACCTACGACGAACACGGCAATATGATTAGCATGCCGCATTTACCTTTAATGTCATGGGACTTTAAAGATCGGCTTCACGTCACACAGCAGCAGGTTGTCAACAATGGCGGAGCGGGCGAGAAAACATTTTATGTTTATGACGCAGCCGGACAGCGAGTGCGTAAAGTGACTGAAACGCAAAACGGCACGCGCAAAGAAGAACGCATTTGCTTAGGCGGATTGGAAATGTACCGAAAATACAATGGTAACGGGCAGAACTTAGCGTTGGAGCGAGAAACACTGCACGTTATGGACGATAAGCGGCGAATTGCGATTATTGAGACACGCACCTTTTTAGCCGCTCAGCACACAGATCAAACTCCTCGCCAATTAATACGCTATCAGTTTAGTAATCATCTTGGATCTGTGGCGTTAGAATTAAATGATCAAGCGCAGGTAATTTCTTACGAAGAGTATTACCCCTACGGCAGCACATCGTATCAGGCGATGAATCAGAGCATTAAGGCTGCGGCGAAGCGGTATCGATATACGGGTAAGGAGCGAGATGAGGAAACGGGGCTTTACTACCACGGTGCGCGGTACTATGCGCCGTGGATAGGTAGGTGGGCGAGTTCTGATCCGATTGGGATCCGAGATAGCGTCAATACTTATATGTATTGTCGTAATGCGCCAATTGTCCTAGTGGATCCTAACGGAAAAAAACCTTTCGATCCACAGGAAGGTAATGAGTTTCGCAAGTGGCTCCTCTATGGCAATGACACGCCGTGGAAAGATGCCGTAACGAATGATAAAAATCTTGAAAATGTGCAAGTGGGAATTGCTGTCGCCACCGTAGCGACGGTGGTTGCATTAGGTACAGGTGGAGCATCTGTAGCACTTGGTGCCACAGCAATTGAAGCAGGTGTCATTGGGGGAGGAAGTGGCGGTATGGCATCGGCATACTACGGTGCTGGGATTCAAGGCAGGCTACCAACCATGCAGGAAGTACTAACAAACACAATTGTCGGTGCGGTCACGGGGGGCGGTATCGCAGCTATCGAGTCGAAAGTAATTCCTGCAATAGTCGCAAAAACGGTTCCTAAACCTAATGTACCGCCACCGGTGACACCAGAACCGGCATTGCCTGCGCCAACACCAGAAACAACTCCAGTAAAGAAGATGGAGTTAGACCCAGTTTCCTCGTCCCCTAAGAAGGATAGTTTGGCGAATGTCCCCAACTTCAACTCTGAGGCTGAGATCACCCGAAAAGCAGCCAAGCACGGATCAGGTGTTACTGTCAAACCAAAAGGAGAACTAAGGCTGAGAACAGATGAGAAAGGTCAAATGAAATTGCCCGATATGCCCAAATTGAGAGTGCGAAGCGACTACAAGATGGAAGGACGTTTTTTCTTCAGTGGTCGCCCTAAAGGAGTAATGGATGCTTTCGTAAAGGGCGAACACATTCGCTTCGATCCAAAGACAGGTTATTACGGCGTACTAAATACGAAGACCGGAAAAGTAGAAGCCTTTTACAAGCCTGATAAAGGTGCAGAGTGGTTTCATCAACAGGTAAAAGGAAAGGGCAAGAGGTAAAAGAAAAAGGCAAGTAGAGTGAGGTGATCCAATTTAAGATTCTTCCGCGCTTTTGGTGCAAGCTACCCATAAACTGTGCAAATAAAATGCTTACGGTTACGATAAAAATCGGCGCAAAAATTGCTTAAGCTCATATCCGACAACAACTTAACTGAAAAAGTTGCACCAAAAGCGCGGAAGAACCCAATTTAACTAGACACGAAACTCTCTGTAAAATGAGAGGATGAGAAAACATGAAGAAGTGAGTTGGTGTCAAAAATGTTGGCTGTTGAATGAAGGATGATTGGACAAATTTCTTATATTATCCCGATGCGCCCTTCCAGAATAATCAACGCCAACTGTTAAAAGCGGTAACGCCGCGTTTTAAGTGCTAAAGAAAAATTTAATAGGAAGCAATTATTTATGAAACCAATTCAAGCCACGGTTCGCCGAAATGATCGCGGAGACAATGTAATCAATTTGCAAGATGCCTTGCTTTTGTTGCTCGAAAAAGCGCGTTTTGATTTGTCGGACGCAAGACGTCGTGAATTGGAAGAGCAATTACGCGCTGAACGCGACAGCCAGCAATATTTTGATGGAACGGTAAAAGTAGTTGCGATTTTTCAAGAACAATACCGGGAACGGTTTCATATGGAAATCAACGGTGAAGTGGATGAACCGACGGCTGAGGCTTTGAATAAATTGCTTGCGGAATCAGGTGCGTTTGAGCAGGCGAATGCTGAATGGATTGTGCGCGGACAGGTCATTGCAGCAGATACAGCGGTAAATGAGATTCAGGTTAGTATCTTTGACCGTGACCTTCTGTTTCGCAGAGAGGGCGAGAATGCAGGTCAGCATTTAAAGACAGAAGTTACCAAAAGGAATGAAACGAGAAATGAAGACGGTTGGTTCGAAATTACTTACAGCACTGAACAATATAGGTCCGGTGACATTACCAGAAATGGCGGCTCAATTCCCGATCTCATCTTTGCTCTGAGTAAAGATGGACAAACGCTTGATAAATTCAAAATTTACCGTCTTCCCGACGGCGAAGCATTGAGGGAGGAAACAATAGTCTCGGATGAAGATTTAATCCTGGGAATTCAGGCGCGCAAACTAGAAGAAGTTCGCATTCTGATTGATGGCGACGAACTTAGACGTGAGGCTTCCGAGTATGAAAAGCTCTGGCGCGCAATTGAATTGTTACTGCCGATAGAAGCTGCGGCTGACGTGACAGATGCGGAGCGAGAGAGGATAGTTTGCGGAGCAGGGGAAAATCTTGACGAAGAAAAACATCGTGATGTTTCGTTTATTGTCCGTGAGACCGGTTTTGATTATAGTTTAGTGAATTTGTTTGCCTCAGCCTGCAAATTATCAGCCAAACCTTTTAATCATAGTGTTTCCACGGTCGTTCTTTACGGGCTGGCCCGCAGCGATAAACATTTTACGAATCTAACCGCGCTCGCCGTAGCCAGCGCTTCGGAATTAAAAGAAGCGTTGGAGCAAGCAATTGATAAAAACTTCATCCCCAGTCTGGATAGGCAAACAATTGAGTCAAGTATCAATCACATTCTCAGAACTGCACCGCAAGAAATACTCAACCAGGTTCCATTTGAAGGGCAACCTACATTCGGCGAGCGCATTGACGCGGCACTCCCTGACCGTGCAGAGCAGGCTACGATGCTTCGCGCATATGCGGAAAATAAGGGCGAAACGGTAAAGTTTTGGGAACAGCTCCGTGATCTGCCGGAATTCGCCGAGCGGGGGAAAATCGAACGGCTGCAATTCGCCCTGCAGATCGACGTGCTCACGCAAAGCCATGTGCCGTTGATGAAAGCTCTACAAACCGAGCATAACTTGACTTCGACGCGCCAGTTGCTGGATTTCGGCGAAGACCAACTGCGCGAACTGCTTCTTCGTCCGGACATCGGCGTGCCGATGAATGTGCCTATAGATTTGCCTGAACAAGAGGCTGGTAACGAAGAATTACGGCGGGAGCGACAGGTTGATAACTATGTTGCCGGCGTAATGGGCGCTCTGCAATTAGCTCTGCCAACCGAAAGCGTCGCTAAAGTTTTGCGTGAAGTGCCGGCAACGCAGATTGGAGACGAAACAACGCAAACTGCTCTCAATACTTTTTTTGTAAATGCAACAGACGAAGGTATGCGCAGTGCCGGCACGCATTTCGATATTCGTACCACGAACATTGATAATTATCTGAAAGAACTCGGAGAAGCTGTCTTTAATGGCGTCCCTGAAGAAAATCGAGACAAAGTCATTTCGCAAGTGAAGCGATCACAACGCTTGTTTAATGTCAGCACTGACACGGAAACCTTTAAGAAACTGGTAGGCAGCGGATTTGACTCGGCACGCGATATTGCGTCTATTCCGCAACAAACATTTCTGGCTGATTTTAGAGATAAGCTGGGCGAAGAAGAAGCGAAGATGATTCATTCTCGCTCGACAAATATTAGCACCTCAACCCTGCACTATTACGTCATACTTAATGATGCGATTAACGGCGTATCCCCGGTCGGAGTCAAATCTTTAGAGTCGAATACTCAATTAGATGTACAAGAAACAATTGCCAAACATATTCCTAATTGGCAAGAGTTATTTGGTTCACCGGAATTGTGCGAGTGCGGTCATTGCCAATCCGTTTATAGTCCTGCTGCTTATTTAGTTGAAATTTTACATTTCTTAGAAAAGTCTGGAAAGAATGCGAATGGTTTTACGCCGCTCGATATTCTAATAGGTAAAACAGACGAAGCGACCAAAAAAATACTGGTCATGGGTCGTCGACCTGATATTGCTCATCTTAAACTGACTTGTGAAAATACTAATACGGTGCTTCCGTATGTTGATTTAGTCAATGAAGTGCTGGAAAGTTTGGCGATAGCTTATGCTGCGGCAAAAGAAGAGAACGGACGAATTGATGTAGATTACAATACTATTGCCGCTTATGACACTGCCGATACGACAACACCTGAGTTAAAAGCTAACCCGCATTACACTAACCCGGATGCTTATCACACGCCCGACCAGCCTGACGTGCGGGCGCGCCTGGATCGAGTGGCTTATCCAGTCAATCTGCCTTATGACCATTCGCTTGAAACCGCGCGCATCTACCTCGAGCATTTAGGCGCGAAACTCAGTGTGTTGCTGGAAAAATTTGGTAATGACGAATCTGGTACTCGTCTTGCCGCTGAGACGCTTGGATTATCACCCTCTGAATACGCAGTTATTACAGCAAAAAACCTGGATGGAGCAGACGCTGAAATTGGCAAAAATGCGGATGAGCTTTATGGTTTAGTGCCGGAGCTTTTGCCTTCGTTAAAAACAGGCGACATTGGTAAATCTGTCGCCGCTCTTAAACAAATACTAAATACTAACGGCGCAGCATTGCCGTTAAATTTGGATCCCGCAAAAGAAGTTTTCGATGCAGCTACGGAAACGGTCGTCAAGGGGTTTCAACAAACGCAAGGATTGGATCAGGACGCAACGGTGAAAATCGGTGAGTGGCGCGCTCTGGCCGCTACAGTGTCGAGTTTTGCTGAATTCATACTCCCGAATGTGCGCGAACTGCTGCGCCGCGCTCAAATCTCTTACGAAGAACTCGATAAAATTGTCAGAATGCGTTTTCTCAATCCGGAACAGAACGTGTTTGACGTTCTGGAACGATTGCGCGTCCCGGAAGCTGAACTTTTGGCATTTGTTCAAGCGGATTTTCAAAATCCCGGACAAGGGATTATCGACGCGCTATCCGTCGAAGGCGCAGAGCTCGAAGACTTTACAGCTTGGGCAAGCGAACATTTTTCCGGTGCAGCTTTTGAAAAACTTAAGAAATCATTTGTTTTGGTCGCGCCGACGGATGATGCCTGCAATCTCGACCGCATGGTTCTGCGTCGCTGGGATTCTGCTCAACCGGCAATAGATGTCGCAACCTGGCATAAAATCAATCGCTTGATTCGATTATGGCGCAAGTTGGGCTGGGACTTAGCGGATTTGGACATTGCCTTAATAGCGTTACAAGCAGATGACATTACGCCCGAAGTAGTCGAGCAGCTTTCGCTCATTCGTCGCGTTCAGGAACAGTTTGATTTAACGGTCCAGCAGGTCGTCGCTCTCTGGTTCACTTTAGATATAAATCGACCTGACGCGCTTTATCGCAAATACTTTCTGAGTAAAGCAGCCTTAAAGCACGATCCTGCATTCAAAACCGATTGGAAAGGCGATGTTCTGGTCGGCCCGGGGATTAAGGTTAAGGATCATGCGCCTGCCTTGCTCGCGGCGTTCAGGTTAAAATCCGACGATCTAAATGCCTTATTACCCGATGAAACGGCTCCGCTCACGCTTGAATCGGCGAGTGAAATTGCCCGGCACACAATACTGGCGCGCTCGCTTGGCGTCGGCATAACGGAATTGATCCGGCTAAAAGAGTTAACCGGAATAAATAATCCGTTTATAAAACCCACCGGAGATTGGGCATTACTGCGTTTTACGGCTCTCGCTCAACTTTTACAGAATGTTGAATTATCCGTCCCGCAATTAGAATACATTCTAAAAGGTAAAGAAGATTCATCGCCCGAAGCGCCTCAGAAAGACGTTATAGAACGGTTTATTAAAGACGAACTTAAGCCCGGGCTTGAGCAAGTCAAAAAAGATTTTTCTGTAATCGTAGATCCGCGCGGAGAAATAACGCGAGCGAGAATGATGACACTTTATGATGATGCGGCAGTTGTCAACGCTTTTGTCCAATTACTTGACGGCACCGCTGACTACTCGGTCAAACTTAACACATTGCCGGGTAGCATTACTTTTCCCGGTAATCTGGCGAAAAGACTAAGATTTGATAAACACGCAAAAGCTTTGTTTTGCCGAGGGGCGCTAACCAATACGGAGCTGGCTCAGCTCGCCGGACTTTCCGGTAAACCTGCTTATAAAGCTGCAATCAATGAACTTGGTAAAAAGCAGCAAGACATTCTCGACCAGGCACTTAGCGGAACTAATACAATCAAATTAAGCATTCCAAACGCGAAAGATAAGTTAATCGACAAGAGTTCTTTTAATTCTACGGGTGAAGCCGATGTCGAAGCTATAGCCGAAAAGTTTAAGTTCGTCTTAGAGAAAATCTCACCCGTTTTGCAAGACCTTGAACAACGCAGCCTTGTCAAACAGAAAATGGCGGAAACCTTTGGCGCGGAAATCACGTTGATAGCGAGTTTGATAGACGAAGATGAACAGGGCAAAATTCTGCTTTATTGTTTGGATGATAATACGCAGCCGCTGGTTGAGGATTTTATTTCACCCGCCAGTCTTACCAAAATAAGAGATGCTTATGTGAAATTAAACAAAGTCGTCTTATTAACCGCTACATTCCAGTTTAAAGACGCAGAGCTAGCTTCTTTAAATGAAATGGTTGATTTTAATAATCTGACTTTTGATGTGGTTGAAAAGTTAGCGCAATACTTTATATTAAAGCGGCAACTGCCGAAATCCGAAACGCTGTTAGCCGATGTTTTCACGGCTAGTAGTAAAAACAAAGTAATCGCCGTTCTGGCAGATGCGACTGGCTGGTCTAAAGAATTGATTGGCAGCTTGATTGACTCTGAAGGTCTTAAGTGGAGTCTGGCTGATTTACAAGATGTCGGCAAACTTGATTTGCTGCGAGAGTGTATGCGATTACTCAATCGGCTCGGCATCAAAGCGGAACAGGCATTTTCATGGACCCGCGCCGCCGTCGAAATTGAACAGTCCGAGGATATCAAACGAGTAACAAAGGCTAAATATGACGATGACTCATGGTTGAAGGTAGCTAAACCTTTAAGCGATTCATTGCGCGAAAGTCAAAAAAACGCCTTGATTGCCTACTTACTTCCCCGATTAAGAATTGAAAATAGCAATCAGCTTTACGAAAAACTGCTGATTGATGTGGAAATGAGCCCGTGTATGATGACCTCGCGCATCAAGCAAGCGATCTCATCGGCGCAATTGTTTATTCAACGCTGTTTGATGAATTTAGAGTCGCAAGTATTACCTTCAGCCATTGACACACAACAGTGGAAGACAATGGAGAGAGCACCCTTTTTCATGGCTAAGCGTCAAGTCTTTTTATACCCGGAAAATTGGATCGAACCGGAACTCCGAGACGACAAAACTCCGTTTTTCAAAGAGCTTGAATCCGACATTCTCCAAAATGACGTAACGGACAAAAACGTCGAGCAGGCCTTGCAAAATTACCTTGAAAAGCTCGATGCGGTTGCAAAACTGCAGATATGCGGAATATTTGTGCAGGACGACTTTGAGGCGCAAGAGAAAAAGAAAGAAGTTGTACACGTGTTCGGACGGACGGCTAACCAGCCGCAAAGCTACTATTATCGTCAATACGTAGTTACATCAAATGATGTGACATATTGGACGCCCTGGGAGAAAGTGCCGGTTGACGTACGCGGCGATCAAATTGCCCCTGTTGTCTGGAATCGCCGTTTGTATTTGTTTTGGGCGATTGTATCAAAGAAAACCGAAGAACCGCCTGTCGGGACAAGCGCGCCGCAAAAAGGCGAACCATACGACGAGTTGCAAATCGCTTGGAGTGAATATCGCAATGGCAAATGGTCATCGAAATATGTGACGGAGCAATCACTGAGGCTAACTGTAAAAACTCCGAGATTAACTGCATATACTCAAATAAATGGCACGTTAGTGGTGGTTTATGAAGAGGCTGAATACAGAGCCGTCTCCTATCCGCCCGGATTTAACATCAGCACTAATGAAGTTACACCTGCCCGGTCTGTCACGGAAATTTCGCGAAAAGCAAACGGGAGATTCTTATTTGACAACTGTCACGCTGGACTTAATCTCAAAGTTGAAAAATGGTCACGGAATCATACTGACGGCTACTCGGCAAGCCCGTATGACATTCAACTATTGGGAGATGGCTCTATTCAACCCTTGCCGACGCTCAATTATAATAACGATGAAGGTCGTTTAATCGAACAACAACTTCGTCATTCATCACATGACTATTTTATTTTTGAAGATAACCAGCGCGCTTATTTCGTGCGCCTTGATGCGGAAGCAAACGATGGCGGGATTTCCGACATGCTTTACGATAAAGACCTTACCGGTCTTTACTTAAATAAAACCTCCGAAGCGTCGCCGGAGAAGTTTGATGAGAGCGCTGATCTCGGACGACCGTACTTTGATACATTGGCGCAAACAACCGCCGCTTCTAATTCCTGGATTAGTGCAAATGCGCGAATTGCTGCTCTTAGCTTGCAAAAAGAGCCGCAGATGAATTTCTTGGGCGGCACGATGACGCAACCCTCCCAAAATTTGGTTGAGATAAATAAGTCAATTCTAAGTCTTATTCCTGATTACCAGGTTTATAAGCGCGCACCAGATGCAAAGCTCACTTACGAAACCTTTTATCATCCGTTTGTCTGTGAATTTATCAAAAGTTTAGAGCGGGACGGTATTCCCGGAGTTTTAACCCTTGACAGTCAAAATCTCATATCAAGCCCGGTTTTTGAGTCACGCTACAAGCCGAATCCTTCTCATGTCGCTAAACCTTATCCGGTCGAGCGGGTTGATTTTGGTCAGATTAACGATTCTGCCACATATCGCACGACGGCGTATTCAACCTATAACTGGGAATTATTCTTTCACGTGCCGATGTTGGTTGCCACAAGATTAAGCAATAATCAGCAATTTGAAGATGCTATTCGCTGGCTTCAGTATGTGTTTAATCCGACCGACGGAGACGGCAAATACTGGAAGGTATTGCCGTTTACCAAAACACCGCAGGAAAACATTGATAAATTGCTCAAAGCCATTAATGCTAAAGATGATGAAATGTTAAAGCAGTTAGCGGAATGGCGGGATCATCCTTTTCAGCCGCACTTAATCGCCCGCATGCGCCTTAGTGCTTATCAAAAATATGTGGTCATGAAAATGATTGATATTGTCCTGGCTTGCGGCGATTATTATTTCCGCCAGGATACAATCGAATCAATCAATATTGCTCTGCAGTATTATGTCTGGTGTGCAGATATGCTAGGCGAACGTCCGCAGAAAATTCCTAATCGGAGCGCCTCGCAGCCAAAGACTTTTGCCGAGCTGCGAAAAAATCTCGACGGTTTTAGCAACGCAATGATCGATTTTGAAAATAAGTTTCCAACCTATAGCGGAACTTCTCTTGTTCCTTCGCAATCATCGATCGGCTTACTGGGGATGAGACGATCCTTCTATTTCTGCATTCCACAAAATGACAAATTGCTCGGCTACTGGGATATGGTGCGGGATCGAATGTTTAAGATCCGTCATTGTATGGACATCGAAGGCGTGGTGCGTGAATTACCGCTCTTTGAACCACCGATCGACCCGGCGTTACTGGTTCAAGCGGCGGCGCGAGGCATAAGTTTAAGTAACGTCATGAACGACCTCAGTGCTTCGATGCCGCAACACAAATTTCCATACCTTTTACAAAAGTCAATAGACAGCTGCAGTGGTTTACAATCGTTAGGCAATACATTACTCGCCGCCCTGGAAAAGCGCGACGTCGAAAAACTTGTAGTGCTTCGTCAACAACATGAAAAGGTTATTTTAGACCTTGTTAAAAATGTGCGCGAAAAGCAAATTGAAGAAGCGGATACGGCAATCGAAGTTCTGAATCAAACGCGTGAGCGAGCCGTTGAACGTTATTTATACTTCCAAAAAAATCTCGGCGTCGAAGATTTGACCAAACCCGCTCCTGGAGCCCGAATCCCAATGAAAGCATTTCCCAATAGGGTAAGTAGCGCAGGCGGGGCTCATCTAATCGAGCAGGAAAAAAACGAGCTTGACGCATCGCATTCGGCGCGTGACTGGCAGGTTAGAGCGGCCACAACCGAAATTCTGGCTAGTCTTTCATTTTATATTCCAACAGTAACAGCTAATGCTGCCCCTTGGGGAGTTGGGATTGATACTGTTGTTGCTGGAGGACATAATATTGGTCCGGCCTTAAAAGCAATCGCTGACTATCAAAGAAACCTTGGTGCTAAAGATGCTTACAATGCTAGCCATGCAGGCAAAATGGCAGGTTATGTAAGGCGAGAGATGGGGGATATTTTGCAAGCAAACGATGCCGCTTGTGAGATTATGCAAATTGATAAACAGATTCTAGCCGCCCGAATCCGTGTTGAGATTACTAAGCAAGAGTTAGTGAACCATGAAAAACAGATTAAAAACGCCGAGGTTATAGAAGAGTTTTTAACCTCGAAATATACGAATGAAGATCTTTATGCATGGATCGAGGGCAAAGCTAGTCAATTGTACTTTCAATACTTTCAACTAGCCTCCGATTGGGCTAAGAAAGCTGAACGCTCATTTCGTTTTAACTTAGGATTGACAACCTCGAATTTTATAAAACCAGGTGCTTGGGATAGCTTACGCAAAGGATTGATGGCTGGCGAAGCATTATCGCTCCAGCTGCGTCAAATGGATCTCGCTTATCACGACCAAAACAAACGCGAATACGAAATATCCAAACATATCTCGCTCATGCAAATTAATCCAATGGCTTTAATTGAGTTGAGGCAGAATGGCGTGTGTGAATTTGAATTGCCCGAGTTTTTATTCGATTTTGATTTTCCCGGACATTATTTTCGGCGAATTAAATCCGTGAGCGTCAGCGTGCCTTGTATAATCGGTCCTTACACAGGTGTTAGCGGCACTTTAACCTTACTCAACAACCGCATTCGTTTTCAAAATATTACTAAAGATTACCCAGAAAAGTTTGACGAGGACGACGACCGATTTATACGCGACTATATTCCTCTTCAATCAATTGCCACAAGTACTGGACAGAACGATAGCGGTTTATTTGAACTCAACTTCCGCGACGAACGTTACCTCCCGTTTGAGGGTGGCGGCGTGATCTCGCGCTGGCGGTTTGAGCTTCCGACAGAGTTTCGTCAATTCGATTACAACACGATTTCCGATGTTGTGCTGCACGTCAAGTATACATCGCGTGAAGGCGGCGAACAGCTTAAAGCAGAGGTCAACGAGGCGATTAGTAACATGTTTGAAAACGAAGAACAAAAGAGCTTGGCGCGAATGTTCAGCCTTCGACATGAATTTTCTACAGAGTGGAATAAATTCCTTAACCATGCCGAGGCTAATGGAGATCACATACAAGCGTTTAGCTTGGTAAAAGAGCGTTTTCCGTTTCTATTTCAGAATAAGAAATATAACCTTAAACTTTATCAAGTTGGTTTAATTGCAGTGCCGAAAAGCGAAGAGAAAGATTTGGATTTAACCAGCCTAAAGCTGGATAAGCTTAAACCTAACTCTAACGAAACTAACTTAATTACTGACGAAATTAAGTTAAAGGGGGCTGAGAAAATTGGGAACCTTGCATACTGCGTCGGTAGTTTCGATGGTATGGAAATTAGTAGTGATTCTAAAAAGTCAAAATGTTTGTTAACGATAAAAAAAGAAGGTGTTGAAGACACGCTCAAGCAAATTGAAGATATTTGGCTTGTTTGTCATTATACCGTTTCTGGGTAGCAACTTCACAGGAGAAAAATCCTAGCCGGGAGCGTTAAAACTTACGGCTTCCATGTCAGGTTTTGTTAGATTTAATTAATCAAGTTTGCCTAGTGCATTGTAATTTAAGTTTTTGCAATAACATTTTCGTAATGACGGTTCAGTTTTTCTCGCGCGTTTTCAATGGTGAACTGCCATTTCACTTTGATTTCCAACTTGTTTCGTTCTTTGACAACTGATTCCAACTCGCGGCTCAAAGTTTCGATGTCGGGAATGCGCCGCGCCAGACATTGCCGGGAGAGTGCCGAGAGTTCCAACTCCGCCATATTGAGCCAACTGCCTTTTTTCGGCGTAAAGTGAAACTCAAAGCGTTTCATCAAAGCGTAGGCTTGTTCCGGCGGCAGATTCTCGTAAAAAGACGAAGCATTGTGCGTGTTTAGATTATCCTGAACGAGGACGATTACTTCTGCCGTTGCCCATTCTCCAGATACTACCTGAGCAAAGCGGCAATAATCGGCTTTGGTTCTTCTTGGGTAAACTCTGACAATTCGTTTTCCCGTCAACGGCTCGAAAGCGACAAATACCGAAGCGACACCGCCGCGCTCATATTCATAATCGAACTTTCGAGGCGCGCCCGGTTTCACCTCGATTGGCGCGGCTTTTTCGCCGAGCATCTGAAACGGCAGTTCGTCCAGACAAATCACGGGTCGCTTTTCATCATACGGCAGATGATAAAGCGACACGACATCTTCCATTCGTGCCAGATACTCGCCCGTCATTTGCCCGATACACCACATCTTTTTCAAGTGCGGTTTCAACTCGTTTTTTTCAGTATTTGACCGACGTGATTGTGCGAAACCGCATCGACGAAACCGAACTCGACCGCTTTGTCGGCGAGCAGCCGCAAACTCCAGCGGGCGTGTCCTTCGGGTGCGGCGGAGCAAGCCAGCGCGGTGATGCGGGCGCGCGCTTCGCCTGATATTTGAACGGGTTTGCCCGAACGCGGCTTTTCGCCTAATGCCGATTCGATTCCTTCAGTTAAAAAGCGGCATTTGACATTATAAACGGTGGACAAAGAGCAGCCTAAAAGGGCGGCTATTTGCGGCGGCGCGGTTTGCCTGTCGAGTAAATCAAGCATCCGCGCTCTGGTTTGTCGGCGATTGGAACTGCTGCCGCCCGAGAATAAAGTTTTCAAAGAACGTCGTTCTTCAGTTGAAAGCTGAATAAATTCTGTTTGTCGTGCCATCATTGAACAATAACAATGAATTTTATTACTTGCAATAACTTAAATTACAAAGCACTAGGTGAACAACATTAGCAAGTTTAATATCAGGCAATGTCGCTAGAAGAAATCGTCAGGCGCAAAATCTTGCGGCGACAAAATATCAAATTCTTCATCCTCATTAGGTGGAGTTTCCCAGGCACACCAAAGGAAATTTGCGGAAAGTTTAGTTTCTTACTACAATCCAAAAAGAAAAAGCCCTTATACCAGTTCATTTTAGTTTATGCGTAAAATAGAAGGATGAATTACTCCGAACTGATTGCCGAAACCGAAGCTGAATTAACCGGACTGGAAAACAAACAAAAACTGGTGCAGTTTCAAAAACGCCTT
>JACCVJ010000317.1 GCA_013698215.1 Tatlockia sp.
TTAGCACTTCCCCCGATTCAATTCCCTGTGTGAGCAACGAAAATTTCTTGAATTGCATTGAATGGTCTGACACTCTTCGGCACGACTTTTACTCTACCTGTTTTGGGCTTAACCGAAAAGTATTGGCTACTGATGACTCAATCCGACTTTGCAAGTTTTGGTTAGAGGTGTTTCTATTGAGTGAACTACGCGGTAATACGCGCATTATTTCCTCTACTGTAGTTAACCCACTGGTAACTTTTTCAATTGCCGCTACTCTAAAAGAGGAAAAATTAATATTTTTGAGGTATTGATGCAATTGAGTAATACTACCTTCATAAATAATCTCTTGCACAGTTTCATCAATATCTAGCAACTCTACAATAACCTCGCGTCCCAAATAACCAGAATTAAAACAAGCTTGACAACCAACGCCTTTACGCCACATACCAAATTTTTGCTGTAAGCCCAGAATCTTCAAATCTCTTGGAGTTGGTGTATAAGGCGCAGCACAATGAAAACAAACACGACGTACTAGGCGCTGGGCGACAATTCCGAGCAAAGCATCGCTTAGTAAGGCAGGGTCGGGCCCAATGTCTTTGAGTCTGGGAATTGCCCCTACAGCATCGTTAGTGTGTAAGGTAGTCAATACCAAGTGTCCGGTTAAAGCCGCTCTCACCGCCGTTTCTGCCGTTTCTGCGTCGCGGATTTCTCCTACCATGATCACATCAGGATCTTGGCGCAAAATTGCCCGTAGCCCTGCCGCAAAGGTCATTCCCGCCGCTTCATGGACTTGAGTTTGAGTAATCCGGGGCAATAAATACTCTACCGGATCTTCTACAGTCACTACATTGATATGTTCATTAGCCACCGCTTGCAAACTGGTGTACAGAGTGCTAGTTTTCCCTGAACCTGTTGGGCCTGTGAGAATAACCATCCCTTGGGGCTGCTTTAACCAGCTTTTGTAAGTTGTTAAAGTTTCTTGAGAAAATCCTAAATTGTTGATGTCTGAAAAAGGATTTTTTCTCGGTAGCAAACGAATAACAGCTTTTTCACCATTTACACAGGGAAGGGTGCTGACGCGCATATCCATTCCTAGCTCAGTTTCTTCCTGGGAGGCGTATTTTTCGCCGATACGTCCATCTTGAGGGCGGCGGCTGTCGGAAATATCTATAGCAGACATCACTTTGAGCGCTACAATTACTCTGCGACTAAGTTCGGCAGGAAGGGTTGTAATGTCTCGCAGTACGCCGTCAATGCGGTAACGAACTCTTAAACCGTCGGTCATTGGCTCTAAATGAATGTCGCTTGCCCGGTTACGCAAGGCTCCAGAAATCAGGGTTTTGATCCGCCCAATTTGATCGGCGGCTTTGGAAAGATACAGTTCAGTGGTTTCGCTAATATTTTCTTGCTCGTACTCTCCCGTTAGGGGGTTGACCAAAGGAGCCGAGCTAAGATTATTTACATTAAGATTTTGAGTATGAAACCAGGCGCGGTAACTTTTATCAGAAATAGGAATAATTTTTATCTGGCTGTAAGTGCGATCGCCTAAATTACTAATTATTTCTGGGCTTAAATTAACTGGACTACCTAAGTAATAACAGCCGCGCCACAACAATAAAGGAATTGCTGGTGGTAAAGAATTGCGATCGCTAAAGTGTCGTAAAAATCTTAAGCTTACATCCCGGTCGAGCAAGGCTTGATTTACTATTCCTTGCTCGTCTACCAGAAGTTGCAACGCTTGGGCGCAATTAATTTCTTGAGCTTTCAATTTTTGCCAAGCGGAAGTATTTGTGGGTAAAGTCTGCATATTTATTGGTAAATTCACTGACTTAATATAACTCTAGTATAAAAAATTTTAAGTAACATTATTTGTGCTTCACAATAACTTGACCCTTGCCATGCTATTTATAAATTTCTATCAGTAATCTTAGACCAAAACTCCGGCGGGCGATCGCAAAAATCACCTTAATTACCTTTAACAATAAAAAAACTTGGAGTTCTTTACCCCAAGTTTTCCAAATAACCGCAATCTAAAGAGTTAAAGACTGAGCATTTGTTTCAATCAATTTTGCCAAATCCTTCAAAAATGCTGCCGCCGTAGCACCATAAATAATCCGGTGGTCGCAAGTAATATTTACCTGCATTTGTGGTTTTACGCCCAGCAGACCATCAGGGCTTGCTACAAGTTGATTTCGCGCTGCACCAATAGCTAAAATCGAGCCTTGTCCGGGAGGCAAAATCGCATCAAAGCGATCTACACCAAACATTCCCAGATTCGACAAAGTAAAAGTACCACTATTGTACTCCTCTGGTTGTAACTGCTTTGCTCTAGCTCTTTCAACTAAAGATTTCCAGTCGCGCGACAAGGAATAAATATCAACCTTATCAGCATTTTGCAATACGGGCGTAATTAATCCACCATCATCCATAGCTACCGCTACAGCAATATTGATATTGGGATGATAAACAATTTTTTGCTCAGAGTAGCTGGCATTAACTAAAGGATGCTTTTGTAAAGTAACAGCAACGGCTTTTGCAAGTAACGCCGTCATCGTCACGCCTTTAGACTTAATCTGCTTGTACAGCGCATCCAACGCCTCAGTAGTAATGGTATAACCTACATGAAAAGTTGGTACTTGCAAGCTTGCCATCATATTTCGCACTACCGCATTTTGTAGTGTGTTCATTGCCACTACTTGACCGGGCGCAGTGGTACTAAAAGCGGTGGGAGTAGGCAACGGAGGCGCAGTAGTGACGACCGGAAGGGGTAGAGGGGGTGTTACCGGGGTAGGAGTAGCTGGCTGGCTAGGATTTGCCGCCGCTTCTACATCCTCAGCGACGATGCGCCCATGGGGCCCGCTACCTGTAAGGCTGCTTAAATCAACTTTCATTTCTTTAGCTAACTTCCGGGCGCGGGGAGAAACCATAATTCTTCCTTCCTCAACCTTTGAGCCATTTTGAGAGGGAACCGAATTAACTACTGTGTCGGCAATATCCGCCACCTGTCCGGGAGAAACTGTTGTAGCGGCGCTTGGAGTAGCTTGTTGCTTTGCGATCGCAATTTCTGCTTCAGTTTCGGCAATCAGAGCGATCGCACTCCCTACAGGAGCCGTAGCACCAGATTCCACTAAGATAGTTGCTATATAACCTTCATAGAAGGTTTCTACATCCATATCCGCTTTATCTGATTCCACTACTACTACTGTTTCGCCTTTTTCTACTTTGTCCCCCGGCGACTTTACCCAAGAGACAATTTTGCCCTCCGTCATGGTGGAACTTAAAGCAGGCATAAATACTTCGTGAATCATTTGTAACCTTGAAGCAATAAGCGATTAATTTTAATTATCAAAGAAGACTTGTATTGTATCTCTCTCTAGGAGATCGCAGACGTTCGGGTGGAACGTCTGGATTAAGCTTAAATATCTCCCCGGATTTCTTCGACTATGCCATCGCGCAGGAGAATTTCTACCTGCATTTTGCTAATCAGGTTGTCTCCAGGTTGAACGCTAAACAACCCTTCAAGTTGAAATTGGTTAACTTCTTGATCCATTTCTAATAGCTGCACTTGCTGGAGATTTTGTAAGCTTTGGTTTTTTTGCTCCAAAAGTTCGCTTTTTTTCTCATTGACTTGAATTTGGATACTTTCAATTTGTTGCAGCGTCTGCGGGCCTGGGGGTTGCAGGCTTTGCTTTTGAATTTCTGAAATTGCTCTTTGTCCTTGCATATCTAATTGCTGCAATTGACCGTCCACTTGGTTAATTTGACCTTGCAATTGTTGCTGAATTTCGTCTTTCCAACGTGGAGTTACTACGGCTTTGACATTAATCGGGCGTTTTAGAGTCAGTTGACTGGGGGAAATATCCATAAAATCACAGCACAATTACTATTTTTAACTTGCTTTAAGCAAACATCTTGTCAATAATATCGTGGTAGCGATCCATCACGACAGATCGTTTAATCTTCAATGTTTGGGTCATTGTGCCATTTTCTAGAGAAAAAGGTTCATGAATGAGCTTAAACGTACTAATTCGCTCATCCGCACGATAACCAGGGCGACTTTGAACTTCTCGGTTCAACTCTTGCCGATATAATTCAATAAGTGCCTTGCTATCAAGGTTATTAGCAGATATTTCTATTTTTTGGGTAGCAGCCCATTGTTGCAAAGCGTCTTCGTTGGGGACAATTAAAGCGCCCAGAGATCGCCGATCTTGCCCAACTAACATAATTTGGTCAATGTAAGGCGATCGCAAACAAGCATTTTCAATTGGTTGCGGTTCGATATTTTCCCCGTTACTCAAAACAATAGTATCTTTAGCGCGTCCAGTAATAATTAAATCGTCTTGACTTGAAACCCAGCCCAAATCGCCAGTATTAAACCAGCCTTGAGAATTAATAGCCTTTGCAGTAGCTTCAGGATTTTTGTAATAACCCTGCATTACTTGGCTTCCGCGAATCATTACTAAGCCTTTTTTGCCCACAGGTAGAGGTTTATGGGTTTCTAGTTCGACAATTTGCGTTTCAGTATTGGGTAAAGGTTGACCATCAGCACCGCGCAAGTTGCGCCAAGTCCGGCGCACGTGAGTAATAGGAGACGTTTCCGTTAAACCGTAACCGCCTAAAATGTCAACGCCAACAATTTCGTAAAAATCCTCCAAGTGTTCTGCAATCGAACCGCCACCACTTACTAAAAACTTAACTTTTCCTCCCGTTGCTTCTCGTACCTGCTTGTAAACTATTTTGTCTGCTAACTGATGAATCAAACCTAAAGGAATCAATAGTACACTCGCCCAAATTTTTGCAAATACTGAGGGGGAAAGATTGTTTAAATCTAAGCCTTGGACGAGGCGACGCGCCATAATATAGCGTTGACTTTGGGCAAAGAAAAAGTTGATTAAACGTTGTTTATTAGTAGGTTGCTCCCGAAATTGCTTTTGTACGCCTTCGTAAATAGACTCCCATAATCGCGGTACACCCACCATATAAGAGGGTTTAAAGTCTTTAAAGTCTTTTTTGACGTAACGAATATTTGTATATACCTGCGTACAGCCGTGAGCGAGAATAAAGTATTCAAAACTGCGCTCGTAACAGTGCCAAATCGGTAAAATACTCATGACTACTTCCCCTGGCTGCGGCTCAACTACCGCACTCGCGCCAAACACCTGGGATAGCAGGTTACGATGACTGAGCATAACTCCCTTTGGTTGCCCTGAAGTGCCAGAAGTGTACATCAAAGTGGCTAAATCTTCTTGATGGTGTTGCACGGGTTGTAAGCTATGACTTGCACCTAAAGAAGTCACCTGAGAATAGTTAAAGATTTTTGTATTGGCAATTTCTGGGGGCTGTTCGTCAGAGAGTAATATTGCCAGGGTTATGGGGAGGATGCTATCAGTTAGCAATTTTTGCAGTGTTGCTTTGTCTTGAACTACCAGCGCTACGCTATCGCTATGAGAGAGGATATATAGTAGCTCCTCGCGGTCGGCTTGCGCTCCCCGGACAGCATTTATTGCCCCTGCGGTCATGATACCTTGATCGGCAACGAGCCAGCGTGGTTGATTCTCGGCAAATAAGGCAATGCGATCGCCATACTTTATTCCCAATGCTTGCAATCCGGCGGCAAACTGCCCAATCTGTTGGTATAACTGACTATAAGTTAAAACTACTTCGGGCTGGACGTGGGGATCTTTGAGAGCAATTGTATCGCCAAAATTTTGATTAGCGATCGCCCAGATTTCTGAGACAGATTGCACGTTGGCGTAATCAGCAGTACGTTTTGATGGGCTATTTAACATAACTCAATCGCTAGATAAATTAATTTATTTGTTTATACTTTACTCTTGGTTATGCCGAAAATAGTTATCTTAGCTAGACAGATTAATGAGTGGCTGTATTTAATGGCGCTTAATTAAGATTGCTTTTATTCCTGCCGCCGACGCTCCTTGATAATCTTCCTTAAAACTATCGCCAATGTGCCATGCGTCCGCAGCTTGGCAGTTATGCTTATTTAAACTATCTGTAAAAATTTGTTTATTTGGTTTGGCGGCACTCACTTCAGTAGAAATAGTAATAGATGTAAAAAAGTCGATTATATGTAGAGATTCTAAAACTAAATAAAGCCGCGAATCAAAATTTGAGATTATACCTAATTCAATGTTTCTTTTTTGCCAACTTTTTAAAGTAGGTATAACATCGTCATATAAAAGCCAAGGTTTAGCTGTAGCAAAGTGGCTGTAAAGTTGTTCAAAAAACTTAGAGAAATCTGCAAATTGGTTAACGGCTCCTACTTGTTGAAATGTCTCTAAAGCTACTATTTGCCACCATTCAAATTCATAATTAGGAATATCCTCAAGTTTTACTCCTGGAAATATTGGCGGCGGCGCAGCAGCAAAGCTTTTAAAAAACGCTGCATTTACTGCTTCTTCAGATACTTCAACGCCAAATTGTCCCGCAACATTTGCATAAGCTTTACCAACACTGCCTTTAACGCCGAATAACGTACCAACGGCATCTAAAAAAATTACTTTAGGCTGTTTCATAACGATCTAATATTCAATTTTATAATTAAAAATCCCACAAATCCACCTATCAAGTTTACACCCATGTCGTATATAGTATCTGAATAATAAAGTGCAAACTTACTGTCACTAATTGGCTGACAACATCGCAAGAAAAATTCAAAAAACTCATTTAAGTTGCCAATCAAGCAAATTAAACCTAATATAAAAATCAGATTTTGCCACCATTTTAAGCTATGCCAAATATTTATATATATGGGTAACAAAATTATGCTAACTCCTATCGCCGAACAAAAATGTTCTAATCGATTGAGCCAAAACCAGGAATAGGGAATGATATTCTTTTGAATCATCCAAGTTAGCCAGGTTTCGATTAAAGGAAAGACAAAAGCTGTTGTTGTATATAATTTATGTTCGCTAATAGATAGATTTTTTTCTAGATTGGATAATCTAAGAATAAAAAATACTGCAAACCAAATACATCCTAGTAATACCCAATTGGAAAATACTGTTAAAGAAAATGAAATTATTAAACCAGCGAATATAATCCAAAATACGTTAGATTTAAAAGTATTGACCATTTTTATAGTTTTAAAACAGCCCTATTGTG
>JACCVJ010000333.1 GCA_013698215.1 Tatlockia sp.
AACCACACCGATTTTTTGCCAATTATTTCCTAATTGCTGTTGTAAATAAGCTTCCCAAACCTCTGCATGGGCGGGAGAGATAGAAACTAAAATCCGTCCGGTAGCTTCTCCAAAGAGCATTTCATCAGGGCGATAGGTAGATGATAAGACGTGGACTTGCGCCCCTAAGTTTCCAGCAATGCAAGATTCGGAAAGAGCAACAGCAATTCCTCCTTCGGAGCAATCGTGAGCAGAGCGTACCCAACCGTTACCAATTCCCTGACGACAAGCAGCCTGAACGCGGCGTTCTAAGTCAAAATTTACCTGGGGTGGTTTTCCCGCTATAAGTCCGTGTATTGTGGCTAAATACTCCGAGCAACCGAGAGTTATTCCTTGATCACATCCTAATAAATAAATTAAATCGCCTTCATTTTGCCAACCTTGTCCGCAAACATGAGTTAAATCGGTAATTAAACCTACCATTCCGATCACAGGAGTGGGATAAATAGGCTGAGGTGTGCCATTAGCATCAAGGGTTTCATTATAGAGAGAGACATTACCGCCTGTAACGGGTGTTTTCAATTCTCTGCAAGCTTCGGCAATTCCTCTACAAGCTTCGGCTAATTGCCAGTACCCAACGGGGTTTTCTGGGCTACCAAAGTTTAAGTTGTCGGTGACAGCAATAGGTTCTGCGCCCACACAGCTAAGATTACGGGCGGCTTCAGCGACTACTGCTTTTGCACCTTCATAAGGATCTATGTATACATAGCGGGGATTGCAATCAACCGTAGCGGCAACTCCTTTATTATGCGATCGCAAGCGGATGACTGCCGCATCTGCGCCCCCAGGGAGTAAAACTGTATTATTTTGAACTTGGTGGTCGTATTGGCTGTAGATCCAGCGCTTAGAGGCAATATTTGGCGCATCCAGGAGAGTAATTAAGATATCTTGCCAAGAATAGAAGCTACCTTCTATTTCGATGCCATCTGGGGTACAAGTAGGTAAGGTTGCGATCGTCCATTCGGCGGCTTTAACGGCATACTCTGGCGGTTGGCTCAGTAGTTCGTGATGATAAAGCGGTGTATTTTCTGCCAAAGCTGCGGCGGGGATTTCGGCTGCGACTTCACCTTTAAAGAGAATTTTGACAATTGGCTCGGCAATAACTGTCCCCGCCACTACTGCTTGCAATCCCCACCGATGAAATATCTCAATTAATTCTTGTTCTCGCCCTTTGTGTGCTACAAATAGCATCCGCTCTTGAGATTCTGATAGCAGATATTCGTAGGGAGTCATCCCGCTTTCGCGCACGGGAATTAAGTCTAAATCTAGTTCAATCCCCACCCCACCTTTCGCCGCCATTTCTGAGGTTGAACAAGTAATTCCGGCTGCTCCCATATCTTGCGCCGCTACCACTGCGCCAGTTTTAAAAGCTTCTAAACACGCTTCAATTAAAGACTTTTCTAAAAAAGGGTCGCCTACTTGCACGGCGGGGCGGTCTTTTTCTGATTCGGCGCTGAGTTCCGCACTGGCAAAACTTGCCCCTCCTATCCCATCCCGTCCGGTGGTAGAACCTACATATAATACTGGGTTTCCTAGCCCTGCGGCTCCTGACTTGACTATTTCGGGAGTTTCCATTAAACCTAATGCCATTACGTTTACTAATGGGTTGCCAGAGTAGGCTGCATCAAAATAAACTTCACCGCCAACGGTGGGAACGCCGACACTGTTGCCATAGTGAGAAATACCTGAAACTACACCATTAAACAATCGACGAACCCGCGCATCATCTAAAGAGCCGAAACGCAGGGAGTTTAATAAGGCAATGGGACGCGCCCCCATTGTGAATATATCTCTAAGAATGCCTCCTACGCCTGTAGCTGCGCCTTGGAAGGGTTCTATCGCTGAGGGGTGGTTGTGGGATTCAATTTTAAAAGCTAGTTGCACTCCGTCGCCTAAGTCTACTACACCAGCATTTTCACCAGGGCCTACAAGTATGCGCTCTCCTGTAGTAGGAAATTGTTT